>CAIUGL010000072.1 GCA_903898715.1 uncultured Cytophagaceae bacterium | reverse complement strand
GCACTGAGCGTAATTGGCCATGGTTTAAGATGATGATTGGTGAAACATTTTCATGGCATGCCAAATTTCAGCCATTTCGGATTTTGAATATTCAGTCAGGTCATCCATCGATGCAAGGCGTTCCAGTGCGTTGGGAAAAGGAAGATGAATGTTACTTTGGAAAAGAATTATATCCAGGTATTCAGGTGTTGATGATGCACGATTTAAGCAGTTTGGATGTGAAGCAAGCGGATTTGGTGAACCAACATGCTGGATCTTTTAAAGGATATTTTCCAGCGGTTTGGACGCAAAAATTTCAAGGAGGCCATGTGTGGGTGACGACCTTGGGGCACGATAAAGCAAATTATCAGGATCCTGTGTATGTTAATCACGTGTGGCAAGGCTTGAAATTTGTGCTCGATTCCGTGAAAGGAATCGATTATTCAAAGGCGAAGTCGGTGCGGTTTGATGAGGGGATTTGGGTGAATTAGTTATAAACCTCCTGCCCTTTTTCCAATCCCATTTTAATTTTTTGCACTAATTCTACTGGCTCAAGCACGCAAATTTCTTGCGCATAGCGCAAGAAGAAATTAACTACTTCCTGGTCAATCTCCAGATTTAGGCGTATTTCTACCGAGGAGTCGTTTAAAAGATTGATCTCTTGGCTCGCATGAATCGGATATTTTTCAATGTAGTTTAACATCCAACTGTCTTTGGCAAGCCGACAGCGAATTTTTGAAGCCGTCAGACTACTACTTCTAAAAAGACCTAAGCAATTTTCGAAATAATCCGCAGGCCTAAAGTCTGGATGTATCCGCACACGGGGTTGATCTGACACAGGATTCACTTGTACAATCCGGTCTAAAGCGTATAATTGAAGTTGGTCTAGGTCAACTTTAATCTGAACCTCATCTGGGCTGACCGGTTGGAAAAGTACATACCAGCCGGTATACCAACCGTTATTGTATTCTTTAAGCAATACTGGTAATCCGCGCGTTTGTTTCTGTTTGGACTGTGATGATAAACCGCGATGGCTGAAGTCGATCACACGTTTCGCATAAATGTTTTCCAAAATGATAGGCATTACATCAGCCCCGGAGCGTGCGCCGTCTTTGACAAGCTCAATGGCCGACCACGGTAATACTTCGTGGTATTGCGACAGGGTATTCTCTAATGCGATGGCACGTAATTTATTGACAACCCCCTCACCTGCTCCTCCGGCAAATAAATGCTTATTGGCCTCAATCGATGAAGCTATTTGCTGCAACTCGCGATCTGAAAATGTAGGGAAAGCACTAATGTCATCGCGTATGTATAGGTAATTTCCCGTGGCACGCGAAAATCGCAGTAATTCGCCAAAGGTGTCTTGGAGCGTTGGATAGCGTGTTTTCAGTAATTCCTTAAGCTCTCGAATATCTCGATTAAATGTCCGTTCGCTATAGCCAGGAATGTCGTGTTCGTCCTGTAAATAAGATGAAATACTTGCCAAATTCACTGCAAATGCTTTTTGCAGAAACAAGCCATTCAAAATTTTCAGTCGGTCCGTCGCTAACATTTTTTTTTCTTAAAGCTATGAAATTTCTTTTTGACCGCCAAATCGTGGCGGATAACTAGCATAGCTTTGTACCAACAAAAAAGCAAAACTTATGATCACACAATCAATCAAATCGTTGTTAACCTGTCTTTTGGTGGTATTTATATTCAGTTATGTTAGTGAAGGAATCTTATTAGCCTTTGCCATGAAAAAATCACGTCGTTCAAATTGGATAAAAATCGGCCTGATCACGATTTTATTTCTAAGCTGCTTAGGCTTTATTATTGCTCCATATCATGTCTTTGGACAAACCGAAGCAGACGGTTTATATACGTTGGCCTTCACGTTTTATGCGCTCGTTATGGCGATTGGAAGTGGATTACGCATGTTAGACGCTAGACGTTAGACGCTGGACTTTAGACTTTTAATTCTAGCGTCTAACGTCTGACGTCTAGCGTCTAGTTTGTGATTGCTTTCAGTGCAAAATATAACACTGACGGACAAAGCAAACATCCGAGTCCCGTATAAAAAGTGGCCGTCATGGCCCCATAAGGCACAAGTTTTGCATCTGTGGCTGCAAGTCCTGCGGCCACACCGCTCGTCGTTCCTAATAAACCTCCAAATACCATCGCAGATTTTGGATTATCTAAACCAATGTATTTGGCAATTAAGGGTGTTCCAATGGTCACTAAAATGGATTTGATTACACCCGCACCAATGCTTATGGCGATGATGTCAGAGCTCGCACCTACGGCGGTTCCCGTAACAGGTCCTACCACAAAAGTACATGCTCCCGCTCCGATCGTGGCCAAACTTTCCGCATCCGTGATTCCCATTGAAAACGCGAGTAAAGCTCCACTTGAAAACGTGATGATTACGCCAAGAAACAAGGAGAAAATCCCTACTATCCCCGTTTTTTTAATCACCGCAAAGCTAGCTCCCATAGCGGTAGATACAATCGCGAAATCCCGAAATACTGGTCCCCCCATTTGTTTAAAGCCACTCAAACCGGTTAAATCCGCAATTCCATTTTTGCCTTCTGTCAGCACGCCTGCAAAATAGGCTAAAACCAATCCCGCAAAAATAGCGATCGCAGATCCAGGTATTTTCTTTCTAAATACGAATTTGGAAATACCTTCAGCCGTAAACATGATGAGTCCAGTGACTAAAAATGCCACCATTAATCCATTTTTGTCCAGTAATGTTTCGATGTAATTCATGTTAGCGTTGGTTTTTGTTGGCCAACAATGGCATGAGTGATAAACAAATGATTACAGGAATGATGCCTGCCAAAACCGCCAGCATTCCATTGGTAAAGGCTACGCGGACGTTTTGGATGGCCGACATCGCCACAATGATGGGGATGTACATTTTACTCCAGAACAAAATCCCTTCACCCATTTCGACATGAAATAGATTTCGTTTTTCCAATTCATTCTGAGCCAAAATTAGAAACAACATCGCAAAGCCCACGCCACCTACGTTGGCCTCTATGTCCATTAATCTTCCCAAGGTCTCCCCGAGTAATTGACCTGCAATAAAACATCCGGCTAATAAGGCCACTCCACGTAATAACATCTTATTGAATTAAGTTAACAACATCCTTTTTGGTTACTTTCCCCATCGCATTTCGAGGTAATTCGCTTACTACTAAGTATTTACGAGGCGTTTTGTAAGCAGGCATTTGTTTCCGCATCCAGGTATTTAAAGCCTTTTCATCGATAACCCCTTGCGTGACAATCGCTGCAGCAACTAATTCTCCCCATTCATCATTGGGTAATCCCACAACGGAACAATCTTTAATGCCTGGATATTGACGCAAAATTTCTTCAATCTCCAACGCTGAAATTTTATAACCTCCAGATTTGATGATATCGACTGAGTTCCGACCTAAAATACGGTAGCCACCCAGTTCGTCCAACGCGGCGATGTCACCTGTTTGGAACCAACCATCCTCCGTAAATGATTCCGTTGTCGCTTCTGGTTTTTGCCAATATTCTTTAAAGACATTCGCCCCTTTGACTTGTATTTCGCCTTCTTCCGATAAACGAACGGATACACCCGGAAGTGGATAACCCACATGTCCCGCTACGCGTGGTCCATCATACGGATTACTTAGTGCCATGCCAATTTCCGTCATTCCATAACGTTCCAATAACAAATGCGTCGAAATCGTTTGCCAGCGTTCCATGACCGAAACGGGCAAAGCAGCTGAGCCAGAAATCATCAAACGTAAGTTGGCCAACGCATTTGTCAACTCTCCCTGAACACCCGCCGTTTGTGTCTCCCAATAATTAATGAGCTTAAAATAGATCGTTGGCACCGCCATAAATACATTAATTCGCGCTTCAGTAACCAAGTCAAATATGCCCTTTTCACTGAAATTGGGCATAAATTCACAGCTAGCCCCTGCCCACAGGGAGCAAGAAACGACATTAACCACACCATGTACATGGTGCAATGGCAATACACAAACAGTTGAATCTGCTGAGGTCCATTTCCAGGCCTCAATTAAGGCACTTATTTGGGCATTCAGATTTGCATGGTTGCTGACAACTCCTTTAGGTAAATTCGTTGTTCCGCTGGTATACAAGATCATGGCGCCACGGGAATCGTCGATTTCAGGTAAATCTTGCGCTTTTCCTCCCTCATTTTTTCCCAGGACAATAAAACGACAACCCAATTCGGATGCCAAATCGTTCATTAAATCTTCGAATTCAGGCGAGACAACCAAGATATTCGCACCCGAATTCTCTATGGTATAACGCAAGGATGGTATCGGATAGCTTAAGCATAGGGGAACAACGATCCCTCCTGCTTGCCAAATTCCCCATTGTACGCGCACATAATCAAAGCCCGGCTGCACCATAAATGCTACCCGGCTTTCCTGTAAATCTGATTCGCCAGCTAAAAGTGTGTAGGCAAATTGCTCTGCCGACTGGTGTAAATTGCTATAGCTATAAGATTTCCCTTCGGAAATGATCGCTGTTTTTCCAGCATATTGGCGGGAATTAGAAAATATATTTATCATTCAAAAAATTAGACGTTGGACGCTAGACATTGGACGCTAGACATCATTTAATATTACACTTACCTCTCACCTCTTACTTCTCACCTCTCAGCTCTTACTTCTCACCTCTCAGCTCTCACCTCTCACCTCTCACCTCTCTATGGTCTATTTCCTGCCAAACCTCCACCCTCGGAATCCAAACCTCCTGCACGAATCGATTGTGAATGGGATGGTTAGAATAGAGATCATAAGCAGCCTGATCTTCAAAATCCATACCTAAACCGTGCGTATAAGTATTAGTGGCATTGAATTCCAATAGAACTTTCAGATTCATGACTCCCGGTATTTGAGCTAGCTTCCTTGCTTCCGCAATAAAATAGGCTTGTTCAGCCTCTGAGGTCTCCGATTTGAATTTTAAAAATACACTGTGATGTAACATTTCTTTTTGTTTATACCCCAGACTAAAGTCTGGGGTTATCATTTTTTTGACTAGGTCTTTGTCTGGGGTTATCTATTTTTTTATTGGGCCTAGCCTGAGCACCTACGTCTAACGTCTAACGTCTAACGTCCAGCGTCCAAAGTCTAGCGTCCAGCGTCTAACGTCTATTGTCTAACACATTCGCCATTAATCTCCACGCCCCAGGTACTCCCGCTGGTAATTGACGGAAGAATACAAGTCCAGTATAAATGAATTGACCTTTTCCATAACGAGCCACAGCGATATTTCCCTTTTGTTCCATTTCACCCGGATCCGTAAACGCTAGTGGAAAGGTAAAATTTGGATCGGATGATTCAGCTAAATAAATGCTGCGTTCTTGAACCCAATCAGCAAAATCAGATTCCTTTATCTCATTTGGTTTGTGAAAAATAGGAAGATCCACCAAGAATTTTGGTGTAGCTTCTTCTTTGGTAATTCGGTTACGGGTAATGGCCAACGGGTATGGTCCCATCTGGCTTTTTAGTGGACCTAAATTACTTTGTGTGTTGTACTGAACCACATAATTTCCACCTTGCTCCACATATTTCATTAATTCCGCATGTGCATTTGGAAGATAATCGACCGTATTATGCGCCCGAACACCCGTCAAAACCACATCATACTGAGCTAGATTCGTCGCCTTCAAATCAGCTTCAAGCAAGTAATCCACTTGATACCCCATTTGGGTTAAACTCTCCGGAACCTTATCTCCCGCTCCTTTAATGTAACCAATGCGCTTGCCCGTTTTCTTAAAATCAATATGCAATAAATTGACCGAAACAGGTGAAAAATAACGCTGTACAGGAATATGCGGGTAAATAATACTTTCCATTTGTAATGAATCAACCCAATTTCCGCGGCTTGTTTCATAGGCCAATTGCAATTTCCAAGTCTCCTTACCATCAAATTTTTGATCCTTCTCGCGTACAGTAATGGAGACATTTTGGCTCATTCCCATGGCTAGACCTTCTGGTAGATCCAATGTTCCCAAACGAGTTCCCGCTTGATTTAATACATCAACTTTCCCTGCTGCGATGGCTCCCATCGCCTTAATCTGTATGTCAAATGATTTCGAATCCCCCGAACCTTTCGGTAATAAAATATTGGGATGATTGATTTGAAAAATACTGCGTGGTGTGATCGCAATCGGTTGGGAATATTCCCCTTTAACTGGATCTACTACGAGTTCTTGGATAGGCCGACTGATCTGCAATTTTTCCCCTTCGATAGTCAAAAAGGCATGTACCAATAGTGCAGGATCTGGTGCTGCTTGGCCAATCTTTTCCTGGTCTTTCACCACAAAATGCCCGGTTTCTTTGGTATTTACTAACCAATACGGCTGTGTGATTGATTGACGAACTAGTTGGGTATGGTTCCAATTTACACGTTTGTAAGGAACAACAGGCTCCTTCAATAGCGTATCTTTTTCGCCAATAGCAAGTTTCAATGACGTCACATGAATGGGGCTACGAACGATAAATTCCGTTTTAATCATCATGGGATCACCTTGAGCGATGGTTCCGCGATTTGTATTTCCAGCAAAATGTATGCCTGCTGCTTGTACAATCCACGCATCAATTTGCTTGATCTTTTTCGCCTTCAAATAGCTATCATCCAGTTTATTCAACGCTTTACGTACTTGAATCATATCTGGAACGCTTAAATAAGGCTTTTCTGTTTGATAATTTCGAATAACGAGTCGGATCATTCGCTCGATTTCTGCGCCTGCCTGATTAATGTGCCAATGGTTTGTCACTCCCTCTTCAATCGAATTTTTGGGTGCAACTCCTCCTAAGGTTTGAAAATATTCAGTTGACTTTCCGTGATCTACGGCAAATCCAAAACCCTGAGATTTGTGTTGGCTCCGACTAAAAGCAGCTAATTCCCCCGTGCTTTGGCCTATGCTCGGCAAGAAATTTCCAATTTGAATCTTGAATTGATCTTCTGAGACCGTTGACGAACTCCCAAAACGAAAGGTATTCCAAAGCAATCGTGTTGCTTTCCATGGTTTGATATCCCCTTTCAATTGTTCTGGAAAGCGTTTTGGATCTGCTGCAGCTTGATACGCCTCAATCGCTAACACCGCAGAAGCCGAATGGTGGCCATGTCCTGCGCGAGCATCAGGTGGAAAACGGGTGAATATGATGTCCGGACGAAGTTTACGTATCACATAAACTAAGTTTGATAACACTAATTCTTTGTTCCAAAAATTGAGAGACTCATCTGTAGACTTTGAAAAACCAAAATCAAAGGCCTGCGAAAAGTATTGATTGGCTCCGTCAATTTTTCGTGCAGCTAATAATTCTTGTGTTCGAATCAATCCCAATGGGATGCCTTGTTCATCACCGATGAGGTTTTGCCCCCCATCGCCACGCGTGAAAGCGAAGTAATTGGTTTCCCAATGTTGTTCTTGGGCGAACCAAGCCAACATATGTGTGCTTTCATCATCTGGGTGTGCGGCAATATGCAGCACGGTACCAGTTGATTCAATGCGTTTTAAATTTTCCAGTAATTGGAGTCCGTTTTGTGCCCAAGTCATGCTAGGCACTAACAATAAGGCGAGAATTAGTCTTTTCATGCGTTTAATTCGTTTCGTGACCACGGCTGGCGATAGGTTCTGGCCAACAAGGCTGTTGCCTCTGGATCGTTGATAACTGTTTTTGAAGTTGGATCGTAAGAAAGCGGTCGGCCTAATTTCATCGAAACATTGGCCAAAATACATGAGGCCGTTGAAATATGACCTTCTTGGATATCTGCGATGGGTTTGGTGCCTTTGTCGATGGCAGCTAGGAAATCCAACATGTGTAATCTAGTCGCCGGAGCTGCATTTAATTCAATCCGATCTTCCGTCAAATCTTCCGGGTATTTTTCTTTTTCAAAGACGCAATCACCATGTAATTTTTGCGCCTTCGGGTCTGTTGGCGTAAAGTCATATTTCATCGTACTCATCCGCAACGTCCCTTTTTCGCCATAAATGGTTAAACCCCATGGATATTCTGGATCCGGTGGCGTTCCCCAGGTGCGGTGTTGCCAAACGCAATTCAAGCCATCGTATTCGAAAACAGCTGTTTGCGTATCAGCAATGTTTGATTTGCCCTCTTTTTGTACGTAAATACCGCCTTCTGAACTGATTCGTTTAGGCCAACCGAGCCCAAGCATCCAGCGAGCTGTATCAAACATGTGAACGCACATATCGCCCATAATTCCATTTCCATATTCATTGAAAGTTCGCCACCAGCGGGTATGAGGTAGTCCGTCGTATGGTCGCAATGGAGCAGGTCCTGTCCACATGTCATAGTCGAAAAAGTCGGGAACCGCCTGAAGAGGTGGGTTACCATTGTTGCGCATGTGGTAATAGCAATACATTTCCACATGAGCGATTTTACCTAACATGCCTGTGTCAACAATATCTTTTTTGGCTTGAATCAAATGGGGAGTTGACTTACGTTGCGTACCCACTTGAACCGTTTTACCATATTTTCGGGCTGCAGCAACCATGGCTTCCCCTTCTAAAACATCCACTGAAATTGGTTTTTGTACATATACATGGGCTCCCGCTTTCACAGCGTCTATCATTTGTAGTGGATGCCAATGATCCGGGCTTCCAATCAGAACAATATCAAGCTGATTTTCAGCCAAAAGCTTTTGGTAATTTCCATATAAACGGGGCGTTTTACGGGATTTTTGACGTGCGGCAACGAGCTGTCCTGCTTGTGTCAACATGTTTCTATCTGGATCGCAAAGTGCCACCACTTCGACCGGCACCACTTGCATCAGTCTAAACAGGTCACTTTTGCCGTACCACCCCGCACCGATCAAACCGACACGTAGTGGTTTGGCAGGATTAACTAGATCGATTCCATGCGCTCCGAATGTCGAGAGCGCTAAACTTGCCGTGGCTCCTTTAAGGAAATGTCGGCGGTTAATGTTGAATAGGTTCATAGGTTGTCAGTTGTCAGTAATCAGTTGTCAGTAATCAGTTGTCAGTATTCAGTCGCTAGTCACTAGTTGTCAGTATTCAGTAATCAGTTGTTAGTATTCAGTCACTAGTCGCTAGTCGTTAGTAATCAGTTTGCCGTCTAGCGTCTAACGTCTAACGTCTAGCGTCAATTAAAATCGACACCACTCCATCTTCCGGAATAGCCACTTCCGCATATTTGCCAGTTAGGTTGAGGTGAGTTGTTATTTTATTAGTTGTTTCATTTTGTAAGATTAGGGCAATTTTGCCATCAGGTCGTTTGGCGGCTGTACCGTTTAGTCCTTTAGGTAAACCTTGTAAATCAATGCGGACAGATCCAGTTGGAATAATTCGCGAGGCTTGGCCGATGATGTAATAGGCTTGATTTCGGGTAATGTCACCTGTTTTTGCGATGGTTAGCGCTCCTTTACATTCCGTACAACCACCGGGTGTAACTGGTCCCAAATTGGAGTCATTCGCTAAATTCCACTCCAAAGCTGTCTGGGCATAATTATTTAGTGCCCCGATAATCACATTTTTAATATGCCACATGAAATCACCAGCGAAATCACCTTTTGATCCTGTCCATTGTTCCGTGAAATACAAGGCTTTATCAGGATGCGCTTTTTTGACGGTACTCAACGCTGAAATATCGCCATTATATAGGTGGAATGCTGACCCATCGACATATTTACGCGTTTCTGGATCGTTTAAAATTTCAATCGGATATTCCGGTTTATCACAGTTGTGATCGTAAATGATGATTTTGGTTTTCAATTTTGCTTGCGCGAATGCAGGACCCAAATGTTTTTTAATCCAGTTGTTTTGTTGGCCCGCCGTCATCAACAAACTCGGATTATTACCCGGATGCAACGGCTCATTTTGTGGAGTCAACGCCCAAATCGACAATCCTTCTTTAGCCATCTCTTGCACGTATTTGACCAAATATTGGGCATAAGTTGCTTCATATTCAGGGGCCAACGATCCACCTTTGGTGGATAAATTATCCTTCATCCATGCAGGTGGTGACCACGGCGTTGCCATGAATTTAATGCTCGGTTGTATGGATTTAATCTCTTTCAACAGCGGAATAAGCGATTTTTGGGCTTTGGCTAAACTGAATTTACGTAAGGAAACATCTCCCGCAATATCATCATAACTATACGCCTCCCCATCTAAATCGGTGGCTCCTACTCCTATCCGCAATACGGATATGCCCATTTGTCCCGGCTGGGTACCAAATAATTCTTGTAATAAGCTTGTTCGCTTAGCAGGAGCTAATGCTTGAATAACATCTGCAGATCCACCTGTGAGCGTATAGCCAAAACCGTCGATGGACTGAAACGTTATTTGAGGGTTAATGATGATGCCAGTAGATTGGCCAGATTGAAATGAGAGACTTGGATTTTCATGCCACATATCCGCACGTTTAGGCTGAGATACCCAAACTTGCGCTAGCATTGTTTGATACATACCTAGCAGCAACATACTGCAGGTCAAAATCCGTTTCATTGTATAGGTTTAATTGGGATTCAATATATTGATTTTTTTTTGAAATTGGTGTCCTGACATTTTCAAGGGCAAAAAAAATACCGCGAATTTCGCGGTGTCTTTTCTTAAAATGGGAACTACTTGATGCGCTTATGTGCAGCCGCTTTATGACTAGAAACGGCACGATGTTCTTCTAATCCCACAATTGTGACAGCTCCTCCCTCGCGCTCATAATCGTTTTTGAAATGTTCTAAATTTTCCATCACGGAGTGATCGACTAATTCCGTTTTAGATAAATCAATGGTCACTTGGAAGGCAGGTGGAATAGCTTCTAACTTACGTTTAATGCCTAGAAAGTTTGTAAATACAGCCGCATCTGAAATCTCAACCAAGTAGGTATTCCCCGTAAAGGAAACCTCCGTAGGTGCTTTAAAAATGGAACCTAAAGGCTTTCCATTCAAAAGATTAACTAACACTTCAGTTAAAATACCAGCTACAATTCCAACGAGTAAATCCACCGTTAGGGTAACTATAATGGTGACCATAAAGATCAACAACTGCTCTTTTCCTTTTTCAAACGTGCGCATGAACTCTTTAGGATGCGCTAATTTAATCCCAACGGTAATCAACATGGCTGCCAAAGCTGCATTAGGGATCAATTCGATCAAATCAGATGCCATGAGTACACAAATCAGAATGAAAAATCCATGAAAGAAATTTGCCCATCTTGTTTTGGCGCCATTCGTTATGTTTGCCGAGGAGCGTGCAACCTCTGAGATCATCGGTAATCCACCTAAAAATGCGACTAGCGTGTTCCCGATTCCAATGGCGATTAGGTCTTTATTTGCATTGGATTTGCGATGAAATGGATCCAACATATCCATGGCCTTTACGGTCAATAAAGATTCGATCGAGCCAATGAGCGCAAACATGAGCACATATTTGATAAAGGTTGCCGTTTGTGAAACTCCTTCAAAACTTACATGCAGCTGGATGCTTTCGAGTAAATTGCCAACTTGAACAAGCGCGTATCGAGGTGCGGTTGCCTTAAAATCTAAAAGTAGTTCTGCTGGAATGGCGATCGCTAAAACGACCAACGGAGCAGGAATTTTTTTGATGATTTGGTGTTTAATTAATGGCCATCCCATCATGATAACTAAGCTTATTAAACCAATCAGTGTGGCTTTGGGATCCCAATTCAATATAAATTCAGGTATGGAAACAAATAACGCGATGGGATCTTTTCCTTGGCTTAATGCTGGATTAACATCCAATAAAACGGGAATTTGCTTTGCAATGATGATTAGTCCGATCGATGCCAACATGCCATGAATAGCGGCTAAGGGAAAGAAATCCATCAATTTTCCAAGCTTAAATACCCCAAAAAGGATTTGAACTAAACCTGCAATCACCAAAGCACCTAAAGCTAAGTGCCATCCTGTTTCTCCACCGCCAAATTCATTGACTGCACCCGCAACAATAACAATTAAGCCTGCCGCTGGACCTTTGATCGTTAATCGTGAACCTGCAAAAAAACTGACGACCATTCCGCCAATGATTGCAGTGATTATTCCCATGATGGGTGGAAACTCTGACGCCTTGGCAATTCCCAGACTTAATGGTAAGGCCAATAAAAATACAATGAATCCCGAACTTGCATCCTGAATGTAATTTTCTTTTAAGCCCGCAAAACCATCCTTAGGATCTAAATTATGATTTGTCATGGGTTAGAAATGGGTATCAAGCAATGGGGTATACTTGAGTTTTGTACTGAATTTGGATGTACAAAAATACCGTATCCGTGTAGATATAAGCCAAGCCATGCTATATAAAACTTTGTCTAACCTATCATAAGAAATTTTAATTAGTTGATTTACCTCATCCACATAAACACACATGGCCAAACCGGTTAGGTTTGGCCATGTGTAACGTGTAATTCTCAATGACTACTTCAACGAAGTCAAGTATTCAACCACATCACGAATCTCACGCTTACTTAGCATCGATCCCATCGCAGGCATGGATGAAGGATAGTTTTCACGTGATTTGATACGGCTCACTGCAATTCGCAATGGCTCCGCTTCACTTGTCTTCAACTGAATTTCTTGTTCCGTTTCTGAAATCACGGATCCACTCACTTCTTGGCCATCGGTCAACTTCAAGGAAATAGTACCATAACCCGGAGCGATTCGCGCACTTGGCTCAATCAATGCTTGCAATAATTGTTCACGCGTCAACTTACTTCCGATACCCTTTAATGATGGGCCCACATTTCCACCCTCACCACCTACATTATGACAGCGTACACATTGTGCTGTTTGGTTTCGGTTAAAGATGAAATTACCCGCCTGGATGTTTCCTCCAAATAAGGCCTCTTTGAACTCATCTGTCAACGAGCCTTTGGTTTTCAATGCATCTAATTGCGCAACCAACTTTTCCTCTTTGGTCGCTTCTACCGCTTCCATCAAGTCTAATTTAATTCCAGCAGGTAATTTGCTCTGCAACATGCGCGAAATTAAATCTTGTAATACATCCGTTGTATTGGCAGGATCCATCTTGGCCATACTCTGTAAAACTTGTTGCTGCTCATTCATTGACCCTTTTTCAAAAATAGGATTAACCACACCTGGTAACTGTGCTTTTGTAATCGCAATTTTATCCAAGGATCCCATCGCTAAACTGCGCACAGAACGATCCGAATCTTCCATGCCTTTTTGAATCAATAAAGGCAAATTTGTATCCTTTAAGTTGATCAAAGACGTCAATTGACCACCACGCACTTTCGCAGCTGGGTGATTCAAAAACAACTGTGTCTGTTCAGCTGCAACATCTTTAATTCCTAATTCTGCCACTAATTGGCCCGTTGCATTCAATACCTCTACATTTTTACTGCGAATGAACGACGGAATGATTGGTTGGATTTTAGCCACGACGTCTTGTGCGTTGCGGTCCAACTTACCTCTGTGCCGACCGTCTACGCGGTCTAACACCGACGGGTCACCCCACGTACCCAAAGTCGCAATCGCTTCCGCACGCATCGCATCCGGAATGTTGGTGCGCTGTACATAAGCAACTAATAAATCTATTTCCTTCGCAGTCCCCACACGTAAGCAAGCATTAATTGCCCGACGAATAATTACTTCGGATGTAATTGCATTATTACTCAATGTAGCTGCCAAAGCTGGCAAAGCCGCAGGGATCGACAAATCATCATGAATCGCTCGTGCCGCTTCCGCCACAATATACATATCCGAATCCGTTAAGAAACGAGCCACTTCTGGACTAGCTAAACGTCTTAACACCAAAACCGCCGCAATGCGTAACGAGCGATTTGAAGACGTTGCCAAAGCGGCCATCGGCTCTACTTGTCCAATACGACTTAAAGCTAAGACTGCCGCATGACGGATATACACGTCTTCATCCTTATTCTGCTCAATTAATTTCAATAAACTCGGAACGGCTGAAGCCGCTTCTGTACGCCCCAAAGCTTGCGCCGCGAAGAATTGTACTCGAGCTGATGTTGAACCTAATGCCGCAATAAGCTCTTTTTCGGCACCTTTATAGCGCACATCCCCTAACACCTTCAAAGCCTGAGCCTGAATCTCCGCATCAGCATCGGATAGATAATTAACTAAATTAGCTGCGATGGCATTGTTTTTGGCGTCCAATTGACCTATTCCCCAAATGCCGTGCACGCGCGCAAACTGGTTTTCCTTTTGCTCAATCGCCTTCCACAATTCAGCTGCTTGACCCCGTGCGACTAACTCAAACTGTGCTTTTTGGCGAACGCGCATATCGGCATAGGCTAATAAGCTAGCTAATTGAGGAACACCCGCTTTGGCATAATCCATCTGAATATATGCTTTCGTCTTGGCACGTTCCGCCTCTAAATCATTTGATTTTTGGTCTACATCTAATTTCCATACACGGCCATAGTTCTTGATATCCCAACCCGTCACCCAATCAGCCGCATACAACGCACCCTCTGGACCGAATCGAATACCGGTAGGTAAAATACCACTTACCACATCTACTTCCGACTTGAAATCAAACGAAGCGCCCTTAGGCTTTAAATCAAATGACCAAATATGTGAGTTATTCGCATTTCCCACGAACTCAACTAAGAAAAACTTGTTCTGCCACTTTTTTCCTAGCGCCGTACCCGGATTGTAAATCATTCCCGTAGGCCCATTGTGGTAATTACGAATAGGTGGAATAATGTAGGCCGCTTGACCTTCCCAGCGTGGAATGTACAATTTCTCATCCATCCACACTTTGTACAAATTGTTCTTTGGATCCGTGTACTTTCCATATTGCCAGTTGGAACGCCAACCAATATCAGCCCCCTCCACAATATGTACCAAGCGCTCACTTTCACCTGGATGGTCACCGTCATTATCTGAACTGATAATGTTTCCATAATGATCAAATACAAATTCGTGGGTATTTCGAATCCCAGAAGCGACAATTTCTAAATCGGTTCCATCTGGATTCGAACGAACCAAAACACCCGAATTTGGATTAGGTAGGTTGCGTCCGTCTACTGTCGTAATGTTCGCCCCAATATCTCCAATCTGCCAATAAATTTTCCCATCTGGTCCTTCTATCACACTCGACATCCCATGTCCACCAAAACCAATATGTACCGCAAAACCTGTGGCGATGGATTTGGCATTGGTCCAAAGTCCCTTCTTATGTGTATTGTCTAAACGCCATAAATCAGGTCCAATGGCCACAAATGCATCATTTTTACGTACGAGTAGGCCACCCGCCACATCTGTTACTTCCTGATTGAATTGGTTCAAAATACGCGTTCCAACATCTGCGAAGCCATCCCCGTTTTTATCCTCTAACTTCCAGATTTCATCTTTTTCAACCGTTAAGTCATGCCAGTCATGGATACCATCTCCATTTAAGTCTGGTAGCCACACGTTTTTATCCGAGTTTTCTGGCGCAAAGGTCTTATGTAGAAATGCTCTGCGATCCTCAACAGTTTGGAAACCGATGGATTCTGTCATCCAATCCCGATGGCCACGAATGTCAAATTCAGATACCTTACCCCGATTGGTGCTATTCAAATAAACAGCCCCTTGATCGTCAATGTCTATCGCTACCGGGTCCGGAGCTAAACTGTCCGATGCCCAGCGGGTAATCGTCATACCCGGCGTAATCTTTATGGGTAATTTTTCCTTGGCAGCCTGTGCCCGTTCAGCTATCTGATCTTGATCCTCAAAGATGACTTGATACGTTTCTTTTTCTAGGGAACTTGTACAACCCCAAACGGCTAGGGCAAGTATTGGCCCAGTTAGTAGTCTCGTTTTCTTCATAATCTATATATTAATTTTCTTCGTCCATCATACTGCGTCGCTGTTTTGCGGCTTGTTTGGTGGTTTTAAAACGGTAATTAAATGTTAAGTTCACTTGGGTCAATCGGCCTTGAAATCTACTTTTTGTATAGAATCCCTCACCCATCGCTTCACTCCGATTGATACGTGAACTAAATAGGTCTAACACATTTAGACTCAATGTTCCATTTCCCTTCATGATATCTCTAGAAGTAGAAAGGTCCATCCAAGCAATTTCTCCTCGTGTTCCTTGCGGAGTTTGCTGCGGAGCCTCGTAATTGGCACGTATTTGAACGTCCACCCCTGAACTCAGCCTAATGCGTGAGGTATGTCGCACAAACCACGAGTAGGTATCGCTCTTGTAATTGGCATTCACATTTGTCGCATCCGTAATGGCCCGGAAAGCATTTAAGCTAATATCTGCCTTATAAGCCTTCGTCAAATTCGTCGAACTCGTTACCTCTAGTCCCATGGACTGTTGGTTCGCAAAATTCTCTGGCAACGTACGCGAAAATCCATTGGCATCCACCGTACGTATCCGGTCAATTTTTCCAGTTGTATTTCGATAATAGATGGAAGAACTAATACTGCCCTGCTCAAAATACTTTAAGTGGCCCAAATCATAGGAGTCCGTAAACTCTGGATTTAAATTTGGATTACCTGAAAAGAAGTTCCGATTATCCGATAAGGTAACGAAAGGACTCAAGTCGTTATAGGTAGGTCTTCGAACCCGTCGTGAGTAACCCAATTGCAATGAATTGTCTTTGGAAATCAAATAACTAAAATGCGCACTCGGGAAAAGATTAGCATATTGACGCGGGTTCTTCTCTTTCGTCTCGAGTAACTCCGTCTGTATATCCGTGTTTTCACCTCTTATGCCAAATTGATACGTAAATTGATTCTTTTTGTTTCCGTAGATTGCATAGGCCGCTGAAATATTCTCTTGGTATACGAAGATGTTATCTAATCCTGCCAAAGTCGTAAACGCACCATTCGGTTGTTGCTCAGTGACCAAGTAGTCATTGGTCATATCCCGAAAACTTGTGCGTAAGCCGGTTTCGATTTTTCCATCTTTTCCTACTGGATTAGCATAATCTACCTGAAGAATCCATTGACGTTCATATTCATCATTTAACGCCCTTTGAACCAAACCATTTTCCGGAAATGCGGAACCATCACCTTTCTTACTAACCTGCGTATACGTTTGATCCGATCGTTCCCAATAGTCCAAATACCGTAAGTCGGCCGAGAACTCCTTCCCTTTCTTCGCAAAGCTTTTCTTAAACGTTAAGGCATATTCTGCATTTGGCTCAGCCTCCAATTCTACCTGTTGGCGATCTGTAATGCTATATAAATTCGCCTTACTCAATTTATAGTCACGGTAATTGAAATCGGATATCCGTTTCACATCTGTCCGTCTAAAGATATAAGACCCTGTTAGAATCGTCTTGTCATTGAAAAAGTAATCTGCTCCTCCCCGAATGTTATTCACCATTCCACGGACATTATTTCTAGAGGTTTGTTCCAAATAGTTCGTTTGCCCATTCGCATTCACTTCCTGGTATATATTTCCCCTTCCCGGCGTGCGACGGTAGAATAGCCCATAGTTTAAAAAGAAGTTCAATTTATTTTTCCGGTAGTTGACAATCGCCGTCGCACCAAAATTCTCCGGATAACCTGTCGTTGTCTCAATCGCCCCATTAAACCCTTGGTTCTGATTTTTCTTTAGGACAATGTTTATAATACCAGCCATACCCTCCGCTTCGTAACGAGCAGACGGATTTGTGATGACTTCTACCTTGTCGATTAGATTTCCTTGTAAGGAGCTCAGGCCGGAGGATCCGTTGATGCCAACGAGCGTTGACGGTTTGCCATCAATCAAAATACGCACATTATCGCTACCCCGTAAACTAATCCCACCTTCTCCACTGACTTGAATCGAGGGTAGAT
>CAIUGL010000071.1 GCA_903898715.1 uncultured Cytophagaceae bacterium | reverse complement strand
GCATCCCAGCTCAAAGGTACACCTGATGCCGTACGTACTAAAGCACTTGGGTAGATTGTTACGTTTTGGTTCGCCTTAATCTTTGTTCCCACCATTCCGTAGAAATAGGCTGCATCTTTAAAGCCGCTGCCTAAGTCATACTTTAATAAACGTGGTTGCGATATGCTGACAAAGAAACCGTCTCCTTTGGCAATCTTAACTCCCCAACCGGTATTGAATTTCATCGCTGAGCGATTCACAAACGTTGGGTCTCCTTGGTGTACTAAGTTCGTCTCATCAAAGTTCAAGGCTAAATTCGCTAGTCCTGCACGGATACCTCCTGAGAATGACCATGCCTCCGATAGTTGTGTATGGTATGCATAATCAGCACTGAAGGTCGTGATTTTCATTGGTCCGGCTTGGTCTAACATCGCATTCACGCCGAGTCCACTTTGTGCACCGTACTTGAAGTTACCTGAAAATACGTAGGTCTTCGGTGCTCCTTCGATGCCAAGCCATTGTTGGCGATTCATCAATGTAACATCACTCGTAGCAGTGCTACCTGTATGTGCTGGCGAGATAACTTGTGGGTTGAAACGGTACATCGAATAACCTGCTTCCAGCTGACCATAAGAAGTCGTTGTTACCCCCAAAACAAGTAGGAACACAAGAGCCACTAGGCCCTTGCTCCACTTGAATTGATCTACTCTCTGTTTAAAATCTATGTTATTTTTCATATCTGTGTTGCTTTTGAATAGCGTGAAAAAACGTCTTATTATTTATCTAAATGATTGATATACAAATAAGATTTAAGGTTTGTCTTTCTTCCTTTGTAATCAATGATGTAGAAATAAGTACCATCTGGCAAATTATCTCCATTCCAATCATTTTGATAGTTTTCCTTCTCATAAACCAAATTACCCATACGGTTGTATACATATAACGTATATGGAGGAGGAGTCGCTAATAAACCTGGAATAATTAAGAAATCATTTTTACCATCGCCATTTGGTGAAATTCCTTGCGGAGCAAACACAGGACAAGCATCTGCATCAACACGATTAGATACACCATCGCCATCACAATCCGCTAAACCACCTAAGTTAATGTTGTCTTCATTTAAATCGGATATACCATCATTATCTGCATCAACATCCCTGAAGTCAAAAACACCATCTTTGTCCGTATCTATTGGAGATTTTGGATCATTTCCAGCTTCTAGTCTATCTAAGTAGCTATCATTATCTGAATCTAAATCACGGTAATCTGGAGTTCTATCAACATCTGTATCCACTGGATTTTTACCATCTTTACCGGCCTCAATGGAATCTGGAATACCATCACCATCCGAATCTGCATCACGGTAATCCGCAAGACCATCTCCATCCGTATCAACTGGCTTCGTTAATGTAATTGCTTCAACAGCATCTGGGATTGTATCATTATCAGCGTCCAACTCACGGAAATCAAAGATTCCATCCGCATCTGAATCCGCAGGTTTTGTTGCATCAGCTCCTACTTCAATCCGATCCGTCAAGCCATCGCCATCTGAATCCAAATCACGGAAGTCGGCAACGCCATCTTTATCTGTATCCACCGGGTTCACGGCATCTCTACCCGCTTCGATGGCATCTGAAATACTATCACCATCTGAATCTGTATCGCGGAAATCAAAAATTCCATCTGAATCTGTATCTACCGGTGCTTTCGCATCTTTACCAGCTTCAATCGCATCTGAAATACCATCACCATCCGAATCTGAATCTTTCGTATCTGGGGTGCCATCTTTATCCGTATCGATTGGATTTTGAGGATCCTTGCCAGCTTCAATCGCATCAGGAATACCATCATTATCTATATCAATATCACGGTAATCAGCATCACCATCACCATCTGTATCTAAAGGCTTAGTGGCATCAGGTCCAGCTTCCACAGCATCTGGCACCGTATCATTATCAGAATCCGTATCACGGAAATCGAAAATTCCATCTGAATCCGAATCTAATGGTTTTGTCGCATCTTTACCTGCTTCAACTGAATCTGGAATTTTATCTCCATCTGAATCCAAATCACGGTAATCTGGTAGAGCATCTCCATCTGTATCTACAGGTTTTGATGCGTCTGATCCTGCTTCTACAGCATCAGGAATACCATCTCCATCTGAATCTAAATCTTGAAAATCAGTTATACCATCTTTGTCGGTATCTACTGGCGAACCACAAGTCACAGCTTCAACAGAATCTGGAATACCATCACCATCTGAATCCGAATCACGGAAATTAAATAAACCATCTGAATCACCGTCAGCACCTAACTCTACTGAATCAGGAATACAATCTGCATCCGAATCTAAATCTAAGTAATCTGCTGTACCATCTTTATCGGTATCGAAAGGCGCAGGAGAATTGAATTGCTTGCGATCATCAAATCCATCTGCATTAGCATCTTGTAACGTATTACATGAAGCACATTTATCAGCACCTTCCCATGAATCAGGAATTGTATCGCCATCTGAATCTAAATCCAAATAGTTTGGCGTACCATCTCCATCGTTATCATTTCTTGTTTCAAAGCCATCCGCAATCCAGTCTCCATCTGAATCCAAATCACGGTAATTAGGTAAATTGTCGCGATCAATATCATCCGTCAATTCTAATGAATCAAGAATTCCATCGCCATCTGAATCTAAATCCAAATAATCTGGGACTCTATCCCCATCCGTATCAGGTATCGCTAAGGGTTGCCCTCCAACGCGCGGATCTACAACATCACCTAGCCCATTATCGTTGCTATCTATGCCGCCACGATCTAATAGACCATCATTATTAATATCAAGACTACCTCTAAACTTCTCAGTTCCTTCACTTACGTCAAAAATTCCATCACCATCTGAATCTAAATCTTTATAGTTAGGAATACCATCGCGATCCGTGTCTGCTACCATTTCAACTGAATCCCGAATTCCATCATTATCTGAATCTAAATCCAAATAATCCGCATCACCATCGCGGTCCGTGTCAACATTTCTTTCGAAACTATCATTAATACCATCTTGATCAGAATCCAAATCAAGCATATTTATCGTACCATCACCATCCGCATCAGCAGCTAGTGTGCCACCTAATGTTTCCAACCAGTTAGAAATTCCATCACTATCGCAATCCGAATCTCTCCATGCTTGACTGGTCAATGCTAAACTTTGGCTAGATACTTTAAAGCTACATCCACTATTGCCATTTGTTCCATCCGTAGTTTCCTGTGTAAATGAAACGCCGTCTCCATCATAGTCTGCATCAATGACTACATTGTCAAACGTGTGATTAAAACGCGCTCCTGAAGGTATTGTGATAACAACACGGTCAACATTCTTGAACGCGTTGCTAAATGTTTCAGCAGAATTATTCGGGTTAGGATATTTGGTCAATGAGCCTGACGCAATATCCGCAATGTCTACTCGAGCTACTTCAGAAGCTCCACGAAAAGCTGTGAAACGCAGAATAGTTCCAAAGCCCGCACTCGTGCGAGGAACAAATTCCAATGATCTAAAATCAAAAACATCACCACCACGCTCACGAATAACAAGTGAATCTGCCGCTGCGGAAGAGGTTGAGACAATGTTTAAAACGGTGCCATGTACTTGATCGTATCCTTCTTGGATACTGAAAGCATCACTGTTAAACGTAAAGGTATAATTACGATTACCTGTACCGTATGTGATAATTTCCCTACCAGAAGTGGCATTCCGGCCACCCATTTGGATGACGCCCTGAGCAAGGGCTTGTTGGCTATTAGAAAGCCCGAGGATTAGCAAGAAACAAGATAGCACTTGCCCTAGTTGAAATCGCTTCATAAAATATTGTTTAAGAGTAGAACGCTAAATTATAAAATTAATTGTAAAATAAATTGATAAAAATCAGTTTATCATTTAAAATAAATATCTAACGGTACATGATTACCTATTAATAAATGCCCTGAAACTAAAAAGCCCCGGTATTTCTAAGAACAAAAACTAGCATGTGGCCCTGTGCAATCGAAACTCCCGGTAGGCTGTCAGGCAACAAGCATATTCGAACTTGTAAATTTATTCGAAGTGGCTTGTCCAAGCTATTCCTTCATTCAGTACTTTTACACTACTTCTGACAAACTCTAAAATGAAACATAGTATCATCGTTTGCTTGTTGTTGACTTTAACCTCACATGCCTGGGGACAAAAAGTCATTCGCGGGCCCTATTTACAAATGGCTGGGCCAACCACGATGACGATTCGCTTTCGAACCGACGGCCCTGTAAATGCAGAAGTAGGCATTGGTTCGGACGCCAAAACATTCACACGAACAAAAAAGTCAGGTTCAGCAACCACGGAACACACCATTCTGATCGACTCCCTTACGGCGAGCAGAACCTATTATTATCGAGTTAAAACGGGGTCGAATACACTTGGCGATTCCACGTACTTCTTTAAAACAGCTCCAGCCGTAGGTTCTTCAGAAAAATTTCGTTTTTGGTCTTTAGGAGATATGTACCCAGGAGTGGTCCAAGAGCGTGTGTATGAAGCCTTTTTAAAATATAACGGTGCCAACTATACGAATTTCCTAATGACCGTAGGTGACAATACCTACAACGGTGGTTCGGATGGAGGCTTCCAAAGCAACTTTTTTGATGTATATCAAAAAGGAACTTTCATGCGTCAAAGTCCCTTATTTATGGGCATTGGCAATCACGACTACGGTGGCTATCCCCATGTACAAGACTGGCCAGAAATGGGCTTTTATCAAATATTTAACCTGCCCGCAAAAGGGGAATTAGGTGGAGTTCCTTCCGGGTCAGAGGCGTATTATTCATTTGACTATGGCAATGTTCATTTTGTTAGCCTAGACTCGTTCGCCCGTGGCCGAGATGAAAAACTACTTACGGACCCAGGTTCTGAACAAATGGCCTGGCTAATTAAAGACCTGCAAGCCACCAAGCAACGCTGGAAGATTGTCTATTTCCACCATCCTCCCTATACGAAAGGGACCTACGATTCAGATGTGTGGGCAAACCTTACGCAACCGCGATTAGTTGTCACTCCAATACTAGAAAAATATGGTGTAGATGTCGTTTTAAATGGGCATAGCCACGTATATGAGCGCTCGAAGCCCATCAAAGGGTTTACGGGAGTTGCATCTGAATTTAATCCAGCTGTGCATTTTACGCAAACGAGCTCTGGGAAATATAATGCAACGGCCAACTCGTGTCCATACCTATTTACGACCAATCAATCCTCTAATGGCGTAATTTACGTCGTAAATGGAGTGGGGGGAGCTACGGGTGCCATGCGTGCCAATGCGCCACATCCGGTAATGGAAACGAGCCAACCGGGCATCGGGGGATCCATGATATTTGAAATTGAGGGCGGTCGACTTGATGCCAAATTCCTAACGGAGAATGGAGCTGTCACGGATCAATTCACCATTTTCAAAGATTTAAACGTAACCGACCCTGCCGCAGTCACAGTGAACTACCAAGGTTTGGTGAGCTTAACTGCTCCATGGCAAGGCGAATATATTTGGAATACAGGGGAAAAAACGCGGGTTATCCAGAAGAACCCGATAGAGACCCAAAAATTCACCGTTAAAGACCCTCAAAATTGCTTTCAAACAAACTATCAGGTGAATGTAATGCCGCCTTTGGGCATCAACGAGCTACCTGATGACGCCTTTGAAAATCTAAAAATCTATGATTTCAACGGGCGATTACTGCGTGAAATTCAAACACCTGGCAAATTAAGCCAAGTTAATTTGACTGACCTACCCGCCGGACGTTACATACTTCATCTTCAGATAAATGGTCATGACCAAATTATTAAGTTGGCTCGCTAGTTTCCTCCTATTATCCCTCCACACATTCGCCCAAGACACTACCCAACATCGGGTCGAAGGGCGAGTGAATGCGTCAGATCAGCTTTCAAAACCGTATGTCATTTTAATTTCAGCGGATGGATTTCGTTCAGATTTTGCGGATAAATATGATGCAAAATATTTAAAGTCCAAGCGGTCTTTGGGGGTTTCTGCCCCATCGATGATTCCTTCATATCCGACCTTGACATTTCCCAATCACTATACGCTTGTGACAGGCTTATATCCGGCGCATCATGGGCTTGTAAATAATCGGTATTATGACCCGACGTCACGGCAAGAATACAGCATGGGGAATAAGAAAATGGTGAGTGAGGGGAAATGGTATGGCGGTACTCCGCTGTGGGTTTTGGCAGAAAAACAAGGCATGCTTGCCGCGAGTAATTTTTGGGTAGCATCCGAAGCCGACATTCAAGGGGTGCGTCCGAGCTATTATTATGTCTACAATGAGGTCACCCCGATCGCGCAACGTATCCAGTCGGTAAAGGACTGGCTAAGTCTCCCCGAAACAAAACGACCGCATTTCATCACGTTTTATTTGCCTGAAGTAGACCATGATGCGCATGAATTTGGCCCAGAAGATCCACGAGTTAAGAAATCGGTACAATTTGTGGATCAGGCCATTCATGATTTGCAAGCGGCTTTAGATCCATTGAAATTGCCTATCAATTATGTGTTTGTTTCGGATCATGGAATGGTGACGGTCGACAATAAAAATACCATGGGTCTGCCAGCTGAGATTGATACGGCGGCCTTTCGCGTTTCCTCGGGGGATGCCTTATTGCAGGTCCATGCCAAAGACCCCGCGCGCATCACTTCCACCTATGAAGCGTTGAAAAAAAATACAAATTTTGATACGTATTTAATGTCGGAGACGCCGGAACATTGGCATTTCCGCGCAACGGATGATCGTTACAATCGCTTAGGCGCTATGTTACTCGTGCCTAAGCTTCCACGTGTTTTCAACTTAAGCCGCTATCCAACTAATCAAGGGAAACATGGTTTTGATACGCGACTACCCGAGATGCAAGCGAGTTTTCAGGCTTGGGGTCCGGCACTCAAAATAGGGAAGCGGATTCCGCCGTTTGAAAATGTGGATATTTATCCGCTTGTGGCTCAGATGTTAGGGCTTGTGTATGATCCTTCGTCGATCGATGGCCGTTTAGATACTTGGAAAAAGGTGTTAAACCTTACCTTTGCCAATCCTCCAAGGTTTGGCAAAGGTAGGGGGGAGAAGTGACTTTTCCAGCCTAAAAACTGATAAAAAACTGGCCTACAAAATAGGCTTAACCGTCTCTACATCAACCGAAATTCCCTTCGCCGAAACAACCTTAAATTCCTCTGAAGGGAAATAAATCGTCGTCATAGCCGTTAGCCCACCATCCGCAAACATTTCCGCAGACGCCACATCCGTGATCACTTGAAAATCTATGGTGCCCGATTGACTGATTCGAGGCGCATAATCGCGACTCGAAAACTTCGAACTGAATGAAAAATCTCCAGACTGCCTACGGTCTACAAAATAACGATTAGTTGATTTTTCGTATCCCATGGTTACCTGCTCGCCTTTGGCATTCGCTAGAACGATGGAAAAATCCTGAACCGCTTGCTCCTTTGCAGAAATACGCAACAAGGGAGAAGAAGCTTTCATTGATTTCCCAGCGGCTAACTTTTTCACAGACTCCACCAGCAAATCGATGGGCGTCGAACTGATAAAATATTTTCCATTGATATTTCTTAAGGCCAAATCACGCGGCAAAGTATTGGCACTGCGCCATGACTTTGTAGGCACAACCGTGGCATAATCCCAGTTTGACATCCAGCCTAAAAAGACTCTGCGCTTACCCGTTTCATGAAAAGTCACGCCCGCATAATTATCCCGACCGAAATCAATCCAACGCGTTTCCTCATCCTGTGGCACAAACTGATGCCCATCAAAATCCCCCACAAAATACTGTGTACCCGAACCGCCGTTCGGGGCACCCGGGTTTATGCTCACCAACAAAACCCATTTTTCCTTACCGTCTACTTCCATCGAAAATAAATCTGGACACTCCCAAACGCCGCCGTGCGCACCAAAACCTGCCCCAAAATCACTTTCCCGCGTCCAGGTTTTCAAGTCCTTCGATGAATAAAATGTCTCGCGGTCCTGCGTTGCCAAAGCCATAATCCACTTATTCCCTGGAGCATACCATGACACATTCGGATCTCGAAAATCTGCAATTCCGGGATTTTTCAACACAGGATTCCCGGCATATTTAGTCCACACATATCCATGATCGTTACTAAAGGCAATGCTTTGATTTTCGCGATCAATACGTCCCGCTTTTTCCCATTCCATGTTGTGCGATGTGAAAATAGCCACAACAGCATCTTTGCCAAAACCAGCCGTATTTTGACGGTCAACCACAGCAGAACCCGAAAAAATCAATCCAAGTGAATCCGGATACAAAGCAATCGGCTGGTGTTTCCATCGCAACAAATCCGTGCTTGTCGCGTGCCCCCAGTGCATAGGGCCCCAAACGGTACTTTGGGGATAGTGTTGATAATACAAGTGATACGTCCCATTTTCATAGAACAAGCCATTGGGATCATTCATCCACATACTCGGCGGAGTGAAATGAAGACGCAGGCGATGCTGCTCCTGCGCGAAAGTGGAATAAGCCAGTAGGCAAAAAAGAACGATTTTTTTCATAAAAAAAGGGTGGCCCATGTGCTATGAGACCACCCGTCAAAAATAAAGAATTTATTATAAGCTTTTCAAATACTGGATGCTCATCGGAACATATTCCAATTCTTTCTCACTTTCATCCTCTATAAAGCAATGTTCGATGCCATTTTTCTTGGCCAATTTGATAATGGCTTTCCAATTCCCCTGACCTGTTCCTACCGGAACGTCATTTTCTGCAGGTGTACCACCAGTCAAATTCCCAACCACCCCTTTACGCAAATCTTTTACGTGCATTAATTTCCAGCGGTTTGGATATTTCTTCAATAATTTCACCGGCATATCCGCGCCACCACCATGCATCGTCCAAAGCACATCCATTTCAAAAGAAACATACTCCGGATTTGTGTTTTTGATAATGTAATCCATTAAAGTCCCATCCTCATAAGCATGAAACTCATAACCGTGATCGTGGTAGCAAAATGTTATGCCATTCTCCTTGAACACTTTTCCAGCTGAATTAAATAGCGCTACTGCCTTTTGCGCATCCTCCAAAGTGAAGTCGGTACCTTTATGAGGAATCCACGCACACATAACAAATTTTGACCCCAGGATTTTAGCCCGTTCTACCGCTGCTTGTGGGTTCGCAAGTTCATTATAATCTACTCCCGTAGATGGAATGCTGATGCCGCGATCCGTACATAATTGCTTGAATTGTTCTGGGGTATAGCCTTTAGTCGCACCACCTTCCAGCTCCGTAATTCCCATGTTTTTGATGATGTCTAACGTTTTTTCCGTGCTCGTTGGGAAGTGCTTTCGGAAGGTATAGGCCTGAACTCCAATTGGATAGGTGTATAATTTTTGTGCCAAAGTAGGCAAGCTGACCACTAGGGCCAAGAGCAACATGTTGATTTTCATAGTCGTTGGTTTTTTGTAAAAATGCGTGTTTTTTTTGAGAATCAAACCAAGGCCTCCCCTGAATTTTAGTATTTTTGTCGCATGGAGAAACCGTATATCGCCGACCAAATTTTCGAAAAATGCACTTCGCTTACCTATGGCGAATACGAACATTGCACTTTCCGTTCGTGTAATCTGGAAGGTGCCGATTTAAAGAATTTTCAGTTTGTGGATTGTCGGTTTGAGGACTGCAATCTGTCTTTGGCCAAGCTAAGCGGCACTTCTTTGCAGCAGGTGACATTTGAAGGATGCAAAATGCAAGGACTCCATTTTGAAGCATGCAACCCGTTTTTATTGGAATACCATTTCAACCAATGTGTCTTGAACTTATCTTCTTTTTATCAAACGAAGAGTAAAAAAACAAGCTTCCAGAACTGCATCCTCCACGAAGTGGACTTTACCGAAGCCGATTTTTCTGAAGCGAATTTCGACGCATGTGATTTAGCTGGAGCGCTGTTTGATCGGACGGTATTGGAGAAGGCCGACTTCCGTTCGGCCATTAATTATTCCATTTCCCCGGCATTGAATCGATTAAAAAAAGCCAAATTTTCACAGGATGGTTTGGCAGGTTTATTGAGCGACATCGGGATTGAGATTTCCTAGTTGATATTTTTAGGCCAAGCTATTTGATTTTATTTTTTTCCATTTAGCTTTGTTATGCCTCTGCCGATTGACAATACCGTGCGAGGACTTGCTAAACCTATGAAAAAACTAGTACTACTCTGCCTGCTGGGCTTGGCTTTGCCGCGAGTTTACGCCCAAACAATCGAACAAGCCGGCTTCATTTACGAAAACGCACCCTTCCCTTCTAGCCATGCATCTACACTCGTGGAAACACCTGATGGAATTGCTGCTGCCTGGTTTGGTGGCACACATGAGCGCCATCCCGATGTGGGCATTTGGTTTAGTTATTTTCGAAACGGCACGTGGACAAAACCGGTAGAAGTCGCAAACGGCATACAGGGGAACGGGAAACGCTATCCACTTTGGAACCCTGTATTATTCCAAATGCCGGGCAAAGAACTCATTTTGTTTTACAAAGACGGCCCCGCGCCAGACGCATGGTGGGGCATGTTAAAACGGTCAACGGATGGCGGGAAAAGCTGGTCGGCAGCTGAACGCCTGCCCAAAGACATCTTTGGCCCAATCAAAAATAAACCAGAATTATTAGCCGATGGCACCCTATTATGTCCTTCAAGTTCCGAGGATAATAACTGGCGCATACACATGGAATTCACCAAAGACGGCGGGAAAACGTGGTCGCGCACAGCCGCTTTAAATGATGGTGTAACGACTTCCGCCATCCAGCCAAGTATTTTGAAATTGCCAAACGGCAAACTTCAGCTAGTTTGTCGATCCGAAAATGACTTCGTCCTCCAAAGCACCTCAGATGACAACGGCAAAAGCTGGTCGGCCTTAGCGCCAACCACCCTGCCCAATCCAAACTCGGGAATCGATGCGGTAACCTTACGCGATGGCCGCCATATCATCGTCTATAACAACACGAAAAAAGGCCGCAGCCCGCTAAATGTGGCGATTTCCTCAGATGGGCAAAACTGGAAAGACATCGCCATTTTAGAAAATGAGCCGGGTGGCGAATTCTCCTATCCAGCCGTAATCCAGTCGGCAGACGGTAAGGTCCACATCACATACACGTGGAAAAGAAAGAAAATCAAACATGTTGTTGTGACGCTTTAATATGTCAACGCTGGACCTTGCGATTATTGGAATTTACCTCCTCAGCATGATTGGGGTGGGGATATATTTCTCACGAAAAAACAAAAGTTCAGAACAATTTACGACGGCTTCTGGCCAAATTCCTGGTTGGGCCCTCGGATTAAGCTTTTATGCCACATTTTTGAGTGCGATTACCTTTCTGGGTGACCCGGGAAAATCTTTTGGAAGCAACTGGAGTCCCTTCGTATTTAGTCTTTCAATCCCTTTAGCCGCCATCGTAGCCACCAAACTTTTCGTTCCTTTTTATCGAAACGGGGAGGCGATTAGTGCCTATTCGCATCTAGAGGGACGTTTCGGGGCTTGGGCCCGGACGTATGCGATGGTGTGTTTTATTATGACGCAGTTGGCCCGCATGGGAACCATTTTCTACGGCCTCGCGCTGACAATTAACGCATTGACTGGCATTCAGATGGAGGGCATTATTTTGGTTTCGGGCTTGGTCATTATTTGTTATACGGTTTTGGGCGGCATGGAAGCGGTTATTTGGACCGAGGTAATTCAGGCGATTTTAAAAACATTGGGGGCGCTTTTAATTCTAGCTATCATTACGAGTCAAATAAGTTTTTCTGATGTGCTTGCGATTGGGCAACGCGATACGAAATTCAGTTTGGGGAGCTTCTCACCAGACGTAACAACGAGTTCATTCTGGGTGATTTTGACCTATGGATTTTTCATTAATTTGACCAATTTCGGTATAGACCAAAACTACATTCAGCGTTACCATACTGCTAAGAATACTCAGGATGCGGCCAAAAGCATTTGGCTTTGCGTATTGTATTACATCCCTGTTTCATTTTTGTTTTTCTTTATCGGCACCGCATTATACGCCTACTACGACATAAATCCAGCGCTCATTTTGGAGCTAAAACAGCAGGTGGCTTTGGAAAAAAATATGGGTATTGAGACGCTGAAAGTCACCGACTACGCTGATCGCGTGTTGCCTTATTTCATGAAAACCCAAATTCCAAAAGGCCTACTTGGGCTGTTACTTGCAGCACTTTTATCTGCTGGGATGAGTACGATGAGTTCGGGGATGAACAGCTCCGCGACCGTATTTTTGAAGGATATTTACCTGCGGTATGTTCGGCCAGATTTAGCGCCGCAAAAACAATTGCGTGTGTTACTCATTTCCACGGTGGTCATGGGATGCTTAGGTATTGTTTTTGGTATCAGCATGATTGGCGTAAAAAGCTTGTTGGATGTTTGGTGGAAATTGTCGGGCATCTTTGCTGGCGGTATGCTGGGCATATTTTTACTCGGCTTTTTAGCCAAACATGTATCCAATACCGCAGCTAAAATAGCGGCAATAGGCGGGGTTTTGGTGATTGCTTGGATGTCATTTAAAGAACTGCTTCCTGCCGATTTTCAAAGTCCACTCGATGCCAAATTAACGGTAGTCGTGGGCACATGTACCATCGTAGGCTTAGGTGTTTTCGTACAATTTTGGTTGAAAAAAAGATGAATATACCCAAGGGATTTATACCTGTGATGCTAACGCCATTTACGCCCGAAATGGCAGTAGATGTTCCTTGTTTGCGGCAATTGACTGAGTTTTATCTCGACAATGGAGCCGTAGGGCTTTTTGCCAATTGCTTGTCGAGCGAGATGTATGAACTAAGTTCAGCAGAACGCTTATTGGTCATCGATACGGTAGTAAAACAAGCGGCAGGCCGGGTACCTGTTGTCGCCACAGGAACACTGGGTGGTAGTATTGAGGAGATGGCTGAATTTTCGAAGCAGGTATATGCGCTGGGCGTGGATGCCGTGATCATTTTAAATAATCAATTTGTTTCTGCCGAGGAGTCCGATGCGGAATTTTTAGCCCGTGTCCATGCCTGGTTGGCCTTAACTCCTGGAATTCCATTTGGCATATATGAATGTCCGGTACCATACAAACGCTTGATTAGCTTGCCGGTTTTGGAGGATTTATTGGCGACAGGCCGCCTGTGTTATCACAAGGATACCTCGCTTTCGCTCACGGATGTTCAAGCGAAAATAAATGCGGGGAAAGGACATGTTTTTGGATTATATGATGCGTATATAGAACATGCGACGGCCTCGTTGCAAGCGGGTTCCATGGGCCTCTCGTGCATACAAGGTAATTTTTTCCCAGATCTCATTGTCGAATTATGTCGCGCACCTGAACAGGGAAATCACATCCAAAAATTTATGTGTAAACATATGCAGCTGATGCACGATGTATATCCGATAAGTGCCAAATACGTATTGGCTAATATGGGATTTCCGATCGGGCTAGAGACGCGACGATTGGTAGGTGAGTTGACCCCCGAAATTCGTTCAAAACTGGATAAATTAATAGAGGAACGAAAAAATCTATTGGATTGATAGACTTTTATTTTTACTTTAAAGTGTTATTTAGTTTGTTGATGAAGTATAGTCTAAAAAACGCTGTCTGAAATTCGGATAGCGTTTTTATTTTTTCAGCAAATCCCGAACGATTTTCAAGTGATGTTCAGTATGAATCCACAAAAATTTGATGGTTTTGTCACGATTTAAATCACCAAAATATGGGTGTGGGAAAAACTGATTTGGCGCTACGCTCATGAGATTAATGATGGCCAAACTTGCCCGTTCTAGCGCTTCTTGCAGATCCATATCTGGAGTAGGCTCAACAGCTTTAGGAGCTTTTGCTTTTCCACGAGGAATATTTTTAGTGAGGAAAATAATGAATTTGGTCCAAGAAAATCTTGGCTTATAATTTACCGGGTCTGATTTCGCTATTGCTGAAGTGACTTGGTTAATGACTAAGATATTGTGGGCGAGATGCCAGCCAGCAGACGCATGGGAAATGCCCGAATTTTGGGTTTCTGCCATCGGAATCATGGATTCCATTTCAGCTAATTGTTGTGCAAGTTTTTGGATCATAAGCGCATTTGAAAGAATAATCCGTGATTTGATTTTTCGGATTTCTTTGGCCCATAGGCGTCAAAGTTAGAACCTAGCCCAAGGGTAAATTTATCAAACGTCAGTCCTACTCGGAGGCTTGTTCCGCTTCGCGCATGGACATCATTTTTAATATCTTGTACGAATAAACCTTGCAAGCGGGTATACAACCGTAATTTATCGGATAATTTTGGTTTGTATTCTGCGAGCGCCACTGTTTCTAGGGCAGGTCCGGGTTTGAAATTATACGTAGGGAAAATCACGATTAGGTAATCTGGACTGGCCTTCAGAAACTGAAAACCGACAGTTGGCACAAACCCTAATTTATAATGCCATTGTAACCCTGATGCAGCATAAAACCCTTTTCCAAGGCCATAGGTGATTGAATTATTGAGCACCATCTCGGTTTCGGATGGCGTATTTTGATAGTCGGCAGCACCCACCGTCACATTGAAAAAATTGAATTTCCCAGCTGCGTCGATAGGCCGATTGATGATAATAAGTAGGTTGGCGCGATTATTACCAGCCATCACTTCGACGGGCAGTGGAGCTTTTTGGCCTAATGCAGGGAATAGGAAGCAGGTGCAAACAAATAGGAATAGGAAATTTTTCATGGCCACAAACTTACAAAAAGGCTAATTGGCAATTCGCTTTTGCGACCAAAACGCAAAAATCGCCGCTGTAATAAACATGATGAGGCTATAAACGACGGCGGGGATGGTCATGGTCCCGTTGTGTAAAATGCTGAGGGCGATGTAAATTGCGAGAGAACCATTGTGAATTCCCACCTCCATGGAGATGGCGATGGCTTGCTTTGGCGGGAGTTTGAAAAGGAGTGGGAGGCCATATCCGATACCAAGACAACCTAGGTTAAAGAGTAGCGCGGCTCCTCCTACAATCCCAAAATCTTCCCATAAATGATCGATTTCTTTGAGGCCGGCTAAGATAATCAGGAGCGCCAAAAACGCCCCAGAGGCCATTTTTACATACTTTTCAGCTTGCAGTGCCCTTGCCGGAAAATAAAATTTTAGGGCCATGCCGATGCCAATGGGAGTGACGATAAGGATAAAAACTTCGAGTAATTTTTGGAATTGCAGCGGGACATAGGCGTCTGCTTGCATGAAATAGGCCATCGAAAAATTAACGATTACTCCGATGGAGATGATGGATAAAAGACTATTGAGTGCGGTGAGTGAGACGTTTAGTGCCACGTCGCCATTAGCCATGTGGCTATAAAGATTCGCGGATGGCCCACCGGGTGCAGCGGCTAAAAGCATGAGTCCCACGGCTAGTTCTGGAGGAAGATTTGTTGCCAGAGCAATCCCAAAACAGAATGCGGGTAGGACGATCATTTGGGTAATTAGGCCAACGATCATCGCTTTCGGATAAACAAAAATTCGCTTGAAATCGGCTAATGTGAGCGATAGACCTAGGCCAACCATAATTATGGCGATGGCTAAGGGCAAAAGGACGAGGGATAGAAAACTTGCTTGCATGCGGAAAATTTTGAACCTTGCTGGAAAATAAGTTAAAATTTGATTGCTATCCTAAAATTCGTGGCACGTCTTGCTTTGTGGATTTTCTGTCCGCGGGTACGGATTGAGGGTGCGGAGTTGATGGCGGCTCGGGGACCCCTGCTGATCGTAGCTAATCATCCCGATTCATTTTTAGATGCTGTGATTTTGGGTGCATATTATCCGCGGAAGCTTCATTTTTTGGCTCGCGGGGATGTGTTTCGAAAACCACTTTATGGATTTTTATTGCGATCGATCGGGATGATCCCGATTCATCGGGCACGAGAGGGGCGCGAGCATTTACATTTAAATGAGGGTACATTTCAGGAATCGGTCGAAGTGCTTCGTCGGGGAGATGGGCTGTTGATTTTCATCGAAGGGATATGTTTGTTGACACATGATATCCAGCCCTTCAAAAAAGGGGCAACCCGAATATTGGAGTCGGCTCAAGCCGCGGGCATTCAGCCCATGGTACATGTGGTGGGATTAGGGTATTCGGATTTTAGGGCATTTGGGAAAGTGATTCATGTGGCAATTGAGTCGTTTACGGAGCAAGCGGTTTTTGATCATGCGCGGCATCGTTTGGATTTTAATGCGGCGGTTCGGGAGCAAATGGTTCGATTGGTGCGCGTGCCTGATGAGGTAGTGGTCCTTCGAAAAGGGCTGTTTTACTACTTAAACTTGCCTTTTTTTCGCTTGGTTAGTGATTATGTGTGGAGTCGTACGGCGGGAACCGTTTTTTATGATTCGGTGCTATTCGGGGTATTGCTGTTTACGTATCCAATATATTTGGTTGCGCTTTCAGCTCTTTTTAATGGGTTTTTTGATATCCCGATGGTCGTGACGATGCTGGCACTTCCGGTGGGGTTTCGTTTGACTAGTATACGAGTGGTTAAAAAATAATCAATAAACGCATGAAATAGGTTTGCGTATAGGGCACATTCCCCCTTACCTTTGCCAAACCTTGGAGGATTGGCAAAGGTAGGAAAAGAAGGGTTCGCTGACATGCGAAAATTAGCTAATTTTGACATTGCATAATTAAACACCATGACTAAAAAGTACGATTTCCTGATTGTGGGCGCTGGATTTTTTGGCAGTATTTGTGCCCGGGAATTAACGAATCAAGGATATTCATGTTTGGTCATTGAGAAGCGCGAACACATTGGCGGTAATTGCTATACCGAAAAACGGGATGATATTCACTTACATGTGTATGGTGCGCACATTTTCCACACGTCAAATGAGCGCGTTTGGAAATGGATTAATCAATACGTGACTTTTAATCATTACACGAATCGGCCGATTGCGAATTACAAAGGGGAGCTATTCGCGCTACCTTTCAACATGTGGACATTTAACCAATTGTGGAATGTGAATACCCCTGAAGAAGCCCAAAAGATCATTGCGGAACAAGGGAAAGACATCGTGGGGGAACCACAAAATTTAGAAGAACAGGCGATCAAATTAGTAGGTAAAGACATCTACGAAAAATTGATCAAAGGTTACACAGCAAAACAGTGGATAAAAGCCCCGAAGGAGTTGCCAAAAGAGATCATTAAGCGTTTACCGGTTCGTTTTACCTTTGACACAAACTATTTCAACGACCGTTTCCAAGGTATTCCAGAAGGTGGTTATACGCAGATCTTTGAGAAATTACTAGATGGAATTGAGGTGCGATTGAACGTGGATTATTTGGCGGACAAGGACGCGTATAACGCGCTTGCCAATAAAGTCATTTACACCGGCCCGATTGATTCGTATTTCGACTATCAGCACGGGGAATTAGAGTACAAGACCACGCGTTTTGACCATGTGAAAAAAGAATATCCCAATCACCAAGGGGTTGCGGTTATGAATTTTACAGATGCCGAGGTTCCATATACGCGCATTATTGAACACAAACATTTTGAGTTTAATGAGACTGAAAAAACCTGGATTAGTTACGAATATCCAGAGCCATATGAAGCGGGAAAAACGGAGCCGTATTATCCGGTGAATGATGCCGTAAACAATGAGTTATTTAGTAAATACCAAGCACTAGCCGCTGCAGAATCGCAGGTGTATTTCGGAGGAAGACTTGGTGAATATAAGTATTACGATATGCACCAAATCATCGAGCGTGCATTAACCATGGTGGAGACTTTTACCCCTTAGTTTTCGCTACCTTTGCCAATCCTCCAAGGTTTGGCAAAGGTAAGGGGGAATGCCTACCCAAGCAAGGACTTCATTTTTTTGCGAATGAAATTCGTGGCAAATTCAGGGGCTATTCGGTATAAAATATTCATGAATTTCGAGTCAGACCCCACAAAAACATGAAACTGATTATTTTCCATACCCGCTAAAATAATCCGTGCGGCATCCGTTGCAGGCAAGGCCACCATCCCTGAAGAACCCGGAGAAGAAGGAATTTCAACCCCAGAATTACCCGTAATATTTGTCGCAATCGCACCAGGAAACACAACCGTTACGCGAACAGACGTATCCTTCAATTCTGCATAAAGTCCTTCTGAAAATAATTTGATAGCGGCTTTGGAGGCACCGTAGATGCTTTGGCCGGGAACGGGCAGAAAACCACCCATACTAGAAATATTAACTATGTGTGCTTCTGGTCGGGCCAGTAAATGTGGCAAAAATGCCTTGACGATTGCAACGGTGCCATAAAAGTTAACATCCATTACGCGCTCAATTGCATCAAAACTTAACTCATTCACCCGCACAAAAGGCTGAATGATCCCGGCATTATTGATAATTCCATCCACATGCCCAAAATGAGCAATCACCTGATCTGGTAAAGCAAGTACAGCAGCTCGATTGCTGATGTCCGCTTCCAGCGTTAAAAAATTAGTGTCATCCGCCGAACAAATTTGTTTTGTCTCCAGCAGCTGGGGCAGGTGTATGTCTAATGCAGCAACTTTAGCCCCTTTGGCGATGAGCTGGTGCGCCATTTCGCGCCCCATCCCACTGCCTGCTCCTGTGAGCAAAAATACCTTTCCGGCGATTCGCATTATTCCTTCACACGAACAGCCTTCGCTTCGAACATACCCATCAAGGATCCTTTCAGATTGTCCGAATCAACTTTCGTCAACTCTAAATTCACATCGTACCCTTGAATTGTGAAATAAACAACAACTTTATCCTTGTCATCTTCCACTTTCGCAATTTGAATAGGCTCCGCTGCAGTATCACCAACAATCTTTAAAACACCAGTTAACGCGCCATCTTTACGAACCAAATCCGTAGAAAAAGTAGCATCACCATTTGGGGTGCCTAAAACTAGAAACTTCCATTTTCCAGCGAAAAAATCGGTTGGATCCGGAAGCTTAGCAAACGATGTTGCTGAACACAATGACATTAAAACAAACACTAACGCAACTAACTTTTTCATAAAAATGAGATTAAAGGGTTTATAATACAGCAAATATAGAAACAATCTTAATATTGTCTAATCTTGATACATTAAGTATATTCGGAACATGAAAACATTTTTACTCCTTCTATTGAGCCTTTCGGCTTTAGGCCAACAATCCATTAAACTCTATCCGGGCAAAGCTCCAGGATCCGAAAATTGGAACTGGGAAGTGAAAGAATTCACGCCAATGCCTAACAACCGCATGTTGTTCAATGTCACCGAACCTACCCTAACCATTTACCCCGCAGCAAAAGGCAAAGGAAATGGAACCTCCATCATCATTGCGCCAGGTGGCGCCTTCCACATTTTATCCATCGATTCAGAAGGTCACGATGTGGCCAAATGGCTAAGTGAACGAGGTATCACTGCATTCGTACTAACCTACCGTGTCGTGAAATCTAATGGCCCTAACCCATTCGCGGAGTTAATGCCACTCATGAAAGACTTCAAAAAATTGGATGAAATCAACGCTCCTGTCGTGGAAATGGCTACGCAAGATGGTATCGAAGCGATTAAATATGTGAAAGGAAACGCGAAAATACTGGGCATAGATCCCAAAAAAATGGGCTTTATGGGCTTCTCAGCTGGTGGAACCCTAACGATGAACGTCTTATTAACCGCACCTCAAGAATTAAAACCAAATTTCATCGCACCCATCTATCATTATGCCGATGCCGTAACGGGAAAAGTTATGCCAAATGCAAAAACACCCGCGTTTATTGCCGTTGCCGCAGATGACAATCTAGGTTTCACGCCTCACAGTATTCAATTATTCGAACGCTGGACAGCCGCCAAACACCCTAGCGAATTGCACGTATATGAAAATGGGAATCACGGTTTTGGCATGCGAAAGAATAACACGTCAAGCGACAACTGGACCGTGGATTTTGAAAACTGGTTAAAGATTCGCAAGTTTTTATAAGTCCCTAGGCTGAAGCCTAGGGTTAGCATTATAACCCCAGACTTCAGTCTGGGGATTAGCATACGGCCAACTATCCTAGCCCGAATAGGGATAATCCTTCTCGTTAATTTACGTACATTCGATTTCTAAACCGATTGCATATGAAATTTGCCCAGATCATTTGCCTGACCTTGCTAAGTCTTTCCAGCTTCGCTCAAGTCAGCCTCACCAAACTCCAAGTTGAATACCAAGATCGGCCTGTAGGAATGGATGAAACCAAACCTCGTTTCTCCTGGCAAATGCTTAGCAAAACCGCCAACCGTGGTGATAAACAATCGGCCTATCGTGTTCTTGTCAAAGATGAGAAAGGGAAATTAGTTTGGGATAGCCAACAAGTCAATTCCGACATTTCACTTGGAATTTCCTACGCAGGAAAAGCCCTTGAAGCCCGACAAAAATATACCTGGACGGTTCAAGTTTGGGACCAAAAAAATCGAATGAACACGGCAAATTCAACATTCGAAACGGGACTCCTCCAAAGCGGTTGGCGCGACGCCCAATGGATCGGATCAAACGATTTGCCACTCTACAGCAACTACCTTTCTGTCTATAAATTTCAATACCAAATCCAACTCGACGAGGCGACTAAATCGAAAAAAGCATCCTTCGTTTTTGGGGCAAACGACCCGAGGTTACAAAATAAAAATCTGAATATTCAAGGAGTCGCGAGTGGAAAAAACGAATCTTATATCCGATTTGAATTAGACATCGCAGATACCACGCAGGCATTTTTCAATGTGTATCGGGCTGGATATGATCCGAAGGATGAGGCTAACAAACCTTTATTCCGCTTCCCGATTCCTTCCAATCTCATATCAAAAGCTAATCAATATCAAACACACACTATTTTTGCGACATGTAATTTTGGCGTATACGATCTTTACATTGATCAAGTAGACAAAGAGCATAAAGTGAATCCGAGTCCAAAAAATGCAAGCCCATATGCGCCAACCGGATTTAACCTTAATCCCGTGGGCATGGGGAATAACTTCATTTCCTATCCCATGTTGGCCGAAATCGGCTTTCAAGTTCCTGTCGGCGAAACTGCGTATTTCTCTAATGTGCAGATTAAGAATTTCCGCCAACCGAGTAACGTCCTTTTTGCGGCTACCGAAAAACCTGGATTATGGCCAGGATGGGATGGAAACAAGTTTCGCATAAGCGGAACTTTCACCGTAGCAAATCCAAGCCAACACGCCGCCCCGATGTTGCGAACACAATTTTCAACAAACGGCAAAGCCATTAAAAAGGCCCGCATCTATGCCACAGCCCGCGGGATTTACGAATTGTATTTGAATGGGAAACGCGTCGGCGATGACTACTTCAACCCAGGTTTGACACAATATAATAAGACACATCAATACCAAAGCTTTGACGTAACCTCACTCGTTACATCCGGCGAAAATGCTTGGGGCGCTTGGCTAAGCGAAGGTTGGTGGTCAGGCAACATTACGTATAGTGGGGAAAATTGGAACTATTTTGGAGATAGACAATCTCTTTTGGCCCAACTGATTATTGAATACGCGGATGGGACAGAACAAGTCATCAATACAAATCCATCTCAATGGAAAACCTATGGCGACGGCCCCATTCGCATAGGAAGTTTCTTTCAGGGCGAAGTGTATGATGCCCAAAAAGAAGCCGCCATTGCGGGTTGGCATACATCCTCCTACATCGACAAAAACTGGAAACCGGCCGCCGCCATTAGTTTAAATGGAACCGCCTTTACAGATAAAATTCTCGACTACAGTCAAATGCAATTAGTTGGCCAACTCGACGACCATGTACAAATTCGTAAAGTCTTGCAAGCTCAATCAATTCAGGAACCACGTAAAGGTGTTTTCGTTTATGACATGGGACAAAATATGGTTGGCTTTCCGAAGATTTTTATTCCAAACGGGAAAGCTGGTCAGGTGATCACATTGAGATATGCCGAAATGTTATACCCGGATTTAGCCGAATATGCATCGCAAAAAGGAATGATTATGCTGGAAAATATTCGCGCCGCTTTGGCACAGGATATTTACGTGTTGAAAGGTGGCGATGAATATATCCAACCGCGCTTTACGTTTCATGGCTATCGATATCTGGAAATTACGGGAGTTGATCGAGCCCCTACCTTACCACAAGTTGCTGGAATTGTGCTGTCATCAATACGTGAAATCAGTTCATCCTACGAGACTTCGGATCCGATGGTAAATAAATTGTGGACCAATATTACCTGGTCGATGCGCGGGAATTTCTTGTCTATTCCAACCGACACTCCCGCACGAAATGAGCGTATGGGTTGGTCGGGCGACATCAATGTCTTCTCTAAAACAGCCACTTATTTAGCGCCTGTCAACAATTTCTTACGTCGGCATTTGCAGGGTATGCGGGATGTCCAACGGACAGATGGGCGATTCACGGATGTGGCGCCGATGGGCGGAGGATTTGGTGGAACGCTTTGGGGAAGTGCGGGGGTTGTGATCCCTTGGGAAACGTATCAGCAATATGGCGACAAGGCTTTATTGGCAGAACACTATGATGCCATGAAGCGTTATGTGGCCTTTTTAGAGTCTAAACAGAATCCGGAAGGCATTTTGAATGAAGGGCCACTGGGTGACTGGTTGAGTCCGGAGGGGAATAAGAATGATAATACCGCCTTTTGGATGAGCTATCAAGCGTATAATTATGATATAATGTCAAAAGTGGCGCGCATATTGGGCTTCGATTCAGACGCCGTGAATTTTGACAAAAAATCGTCGTCACGTAAGGCCTTATTTAATACCATTTACATGGATGCCTCGACGCATAAAACAGTCAAATCAGGTGTAAAAACTGCTTCCATGGGGCCACCAAACGCAGCTGCAGTTACGGCGAAAACCGACAAAGGCCAAGTGGTGGATACGCAGGCATCTTATGCGATTCCATTGGCATTAGGCATTTTTGATGCGGCCAACAAACCTTACGCAATTGCGGGATTGGTGGAAACAGTGAAGCGTTCGAATACAGATGATGGCGGTGTGGCGCGTCCGCCTTATTCCTTGATGACAGGATTTATTGGAACAGCTTTCATTAGTGAGGCATTATCTGCAAATGGCCAACATGCTGAGGCGTACCGTTTATTGACCCAAAAAACGTATCCGTCTTGGTTGTACTCGGTAGCGAATGGAGCCACGACGATTTGGGAGCGCTTGAATTCGTATACCGTTGAAAATGGTTTTGGCGGGAATAATAGTATGAATTCGTTTAATCACTATTCCTTTGGCGCGGTCGCCGGCTGGATGTACAATTATTCGTTGGGAATCCAGCGGGATGTAAACTCCCCTGGCTTTAAGCATTTTTATTTGCGTCCTGTTCCGGATCCAACAGGGATTTTAACCTATGCCAAAGGCCATATTTCCAGTATGTACGGGAAAATTTCGAGTAGCTGGTCGGTGAAAAACGGTCGGGTTACATATAGCGTTGTGGTGCCAGCGAATACATCGGCCCAAATGACTTTAGCGGTTAAGCAAGGTGCGAAAATCACGGAAGGTTCGCGTCATTGGGTCGCGAAGGGGGATGCGTTTGTGCAGGAATTAGTGAGCGGAAAATACGTGTTTGTCGTGGAATGATTTCTGCCGACTTTGGCAAACCTCCGAAAGGGACTTCTTGCTTGAGCTTTGGCAATCCTTAGAGGTTTGCCAAAGCTAAGGGGAAAAAAGTACTTCAAGAGCATAAAAACTGATAAAATAACTACAAGATCTGATGAAAAATTGGGCCCTATTCCTGCTACTTATTTTTGGACAAAATGCATTTGCCCAAATCAAACTCCCTTCCCTAGTTAGCAACGGCATGATGCTGCAACGCGATCAAGCCACGACCCTATGGGGATGGGCCAGCCCGGGTGAAAAAATTCGCGTCCAACTAGGCAAAAAAACAATCCGTACGCAAGCAGATGCTCAAGGTAATTGGCAAACGCAATTGCCCGCGTACCCCGCCGGCGGACCCCATACCCTTAAGCTATCCGGCAAAAACGAAATCGTATTAGAAGATGTGCTATTTGGAGATGTTTGGCTGTGTGCAGGGCAGTCCAACATGGTTTTGAATATGGAGCGGGTCAAAGAATTATATGGCGAGGAAATCAAAAATGCTCAATATCCCCAAATTCGGAACTTTTTTGTCCCCACCGCCATCTCTAAAGTAGAGGTACAAGCACAATTACCCGCGAGCAACTGGCTTCCCGTGACCCCAGAAAACGTCTTAAAAATGGGGGCCGTCTCCTATTTCTTTGCCCGGGATTTATATAACAAACACCAAGTACCCATTGGCATTATCAATTCAAGCGTTGGCGGAACCCCCATCGAAGCCTGGATCAGCGAAGCCGGCCTTAAAGAATTCCCAGTCTATGTGAAGGATACCAGCAAAACCATCACACAACCCGCTGCGCAAAAAAAATCAGCCGACCGCGGACTCTTCGAAAAATGGGCCGACCCATCCTACCATCCCAAAGGATGGAAACGCTTTGCCATCCCCGGATATTGGGAAGACCAAGGATTAAAAGATTTAAACGGCGTTGTTTGGTTTAGACGCGAAATCGACATTCCAGCATCGCTGGCAGGTATGCCGGCCAATTTATTTGTAGGCCGAATCGTGGATGCAGACCAAGTATACGTCAATGGCGAACAAGTAGGAAATATCACCTACCAATATCCGCCGCGACGCTATACCGTAAAAAACGGACTCCTAAAAGCAGGAAAAAATCTCCTAGTTATTCGCGTAACAAACACGGCTGGGAAAGGCGGATTTGTTCCCGATAAACGCTATGAAATGCTGGTAGGCAACCAAACATTTGACCTACAAGGTGACTGGAATTATAAAGTTGGCGAAGTTTTCCCATCCCAATTTGCCCCCGCAGCTCCTAACCAATTCCCGCCAACCTCGCTATACAATGCCATGATCGCACCTTTTACTTCCTATGGATTGAAAGGAATTGTTTGGTATCAAGGCGAATCCAATGCCGGAAAACCCGAGATCTACGAACGCCTTTTACCAGCCTTAGCCAAAGACTGGAGGACTCAATTCAAGCAACCCGAAATTCCCTTTTTATATGTGCAGTTACCCGGTTTTCTAGATCGAAATTTCCTGCCATCCGAAAGCAATTGGGCTATTTTGCGTGAAGGCCAACGAAAAAGTTTGACCATCCCCAAAAGTAGAATGGCAGTCACCTTGGATCTAGGCGAATGGAACGACATTCACCCGCTAACCAAAAAACCAATTGGAGAACGATTAGCCCTTGCCGCACGAAAATTAGCCTACGGGGAAAATATAATCTCGTCCGGCCCCATCTATGCCTCGCATACCATCGAAGGGAATCGCGTGAGAATTCAATTCAGCGAGAAGGGAAGTGGACTAAGCATCAACAAGCAAGATGAAGATGAACTTACCTATTTTGCCATTGCCGGAAAAGATAAAAAATTCGTTTGGGCAAAAGCGATTATTGAGGGGGATAGCGTTGTCGTTTGGAGCGATGAAGTTTCCGAACCTTTGATGGTACGCTACGCATGGGCAGATAATCCAGAAGGGGCTAACCTAATTAACCTTGAGGGTCTGCCAGCTTCCCCCTTCCAAACAACAAATAAATAGCCCGGTATCTCCACCGGGCTATCCATCTTAACCTAATGCCTTCCGCGCCTGAGCGTCCGGATTATTGACCAGCGCACACTGATCATCTAAAATCATTGTCTCGCCATTAGCTTTGGTATACGGCTTCCAATTTGGCAAGCCTCCGCCATTGGGATTTCCCGTTTTGACAAAATTCAAAAAGGACTTCGCCATTTTAGTTGACAAGTCCCGCGGACGTTTGCCTCCGCCGGTGTGTGTCAACATCAAGTCAGTATTGTAAAACCAAAAACAAATATCATCACAATGGAACGCGCGCATCCGGCCATCGAAAAGCGGTGGCTGCCAGCCGAACCAAGAAACATAAACAGGCGCTTTGCCTTGAGAAAATTTCGCATCCGCCGCGGCAATGGCACCCTTACGATTTGAATTAATCATCGCCCAAATTTCGACTGGTTTGGCATTCGGGAAATTCTGGTGGAATGCTTCTACAATAGCCACAGATTGATCTCCAAAACGGGGTTTGATTTTGTCAACTACCCCAGCGAGCGAAATCAATTCCAAACTCGCATCCGTCCGAGATGGACTAAACTCATGAAACGTCGTATTAATAATCAACGGTATGTCCGCCGAAAAGTGGTTTGGATCACTAAAAAACGGCTGGTCATTCATCGTCACCCCATCTGCAACCGGTGAAAAACCGCCACGTGCGATGCCCATTTTCTTAGCCTCCTCATTCATTTTTTCAACCGCCCGCGTCGTAATATCAATGTATTGACGCCAAGGGATTTGTTGGAGCTTCTCGATTTCCCCCGGTTTCAACCCGGCCTCCTCCATCACCTTTACGCCTAATTTCTCCGCATATTCTTTATTGACACCACCTAGCGAAGTTCCCGATAAGGCCACTGCCTTGTGAAACAAGCCTTTGGCAGCCGGCATATTCATAAGCGTCGTCACCTTTGCGCCACCACCCGATTGACCAATGATGGTCACATTACCTGCATCACCACCAAAGTGTGCGATGTTATTTTTCACCCATTCCAATGCCGCAACCATATCCAAATTGCCAACATTCCCAGAGGAAGGATGTCCTCCAGCAGCTTTTAGATGCGAGTAACCAAAGGGTCCTAGTCGGTGATTAATCGAAACAAAAACAACATTTCCCAAGCGAGAAATATTCTCCCCATGATACCCATCTTGCTCAATCGCATTTCCATTCGTAAATCCACCTCCATGTAACCAAACAATTACTGGACGTTTTACTGAATCTAGGGCTGGCGTCCACACATTTAAACGCAAGCAATCTTCTGAAACATCGTCGTAATTCCAATGATCGACAAATGAAGCATACGCATTTGCATAACGCTTTTCCATGATTTGTGGAGCTGTATTTCCCCACCAAACACACGGTTTTACCTCGGACCAAGCCGCAGGTTTTTGCGGCGGCATGAACCGGTTTTTACCACTCGTGTCTGCTCCATACGGAATCCCCAAAAACTGATTAATTCCACGTAAAATAAATCCGCGAACTTGACCGTATTCGGTTTGAGCCACGGCAATTTGATCCCCCACGAATAATACTTGGTCATCCACGCTAGCGGCAACCGTGCTAGACATGTTTTTGCCTACGCTCAGCGATGCGGCACCCAGTCCCAAGGACTGAATAAAATTTCTGCGATTTGATTTCATACGATTATCTATTATTTAAGTCCATAAATTTTCACTTGGCGCATCGACCACGGAATTTCGTCTGCCACTTTCGTCAGACTCTCTCCTAATTTTAAGCGCAAATACTTCGTTTTGACTTGATCAAAACTCACCATATTATCTCCTTCTTTTCCCTTCCAATTCGCCACATGAGTGTTCCAATTAACCCCATCCACGGAAGTTTCCACATGCATAAGCCGCGGATACGTTGCGATCATGGTTGGCGCCACACCCGGCGTCGGCTTTGGTGGACGTTTGAAATTGGATGTTGATGTAAAATGGAATTCTGATAAGGTATAAGGCTGCGGAAATTCAATCTGATACCACATGTCTTTAGCTTGGGTAATACCCGTCGACCAGCCCTCGTAATTCGTCGCACTTCGTGGGGAGGCATTGCCACCCACACGTGTAGAAACGGTATTGCTTGCCGTAAATTTCCAAGCCGCATCCGCTGGGAATTCTTGCGGAACAACTTTCATCAAGGCTTCATATTTGTACATCGAGGCTTGTTTCGAAGTCTTCGCCCGAATCGCAGCAACTTGCTGAGCCGTCACAAACGACGCATCATTTGACAAGCCGTTACGGATATACGAAACGACATCAGCAATCCATTGATCCGACTGCTCTTTCATCGGTTGCATCATGCCTCCCGCATAATTTTTTCCATCTACTACGCCGTCCAAACCATGCAATAATACCCGCACCGCATATTCTGGATGTGACTGTATGCGGAAACTTCCTGCCAAAGCTGGAGCGAGTAATTTATTATTCCCCATTGATTTCCCCATACCATCATTGCCGTGGCATTGCGAGCAAAGTTCCGCGAAAACCAATTCGCCCCGTGCCAAAATTTCCTTCTGATCTTTACTCAATTCAGTCGCGTTAAACGGTCCATTTTGACGTGGTTTTGGAGGTGTGATGGTTTGGTCTCCCACCAGCTTCACCCCGCCCGTTGGATGCTTTTCTATACTCGTTTTCACATGTTCCGCTAGTTCGGGTACCTTCACAAACTTCGCAGAGAAGATGGCTTGCATCGCTACCTCAGGATCTGCGTCCAACATGCTTTTTTGATACGTAGCGGCAAACGACTTATCTCCTGCTTTGTACAATGTTTCGGAAGCTTTCAAGGCCTGAATTCGCATGCGTGGATTTGCATCTGAAACCAATTGTTGGACGGTTGGCGCTGTTAAAGCCCCCAGCCCTTCGAGCGTCCAAAGTGCATGAATTCGACCATTCATCGTTGACCCTTTCAATGCCATTTGCTTTAAAGCTGGTACGACCGATTTGTCTTTGCGCAAGACCAAAACCTGCTGCGCCATGTCCTGCCACCAACCATTCGGGTGATTAAGATAGGTAACTAGCGTCGCGGATTTTTCATCGTACATGCGTGCCGGTTTCTTATCGCGCTCTTGACCTTCATACGTAACACGCCAAATTCGCCCGAGGCCCACCACTTTATCCAACTGATATTGATCGATTTTCAATCGCAAATAGGAGTCTTTTGGTGTCCATTGCCCTTCCTGAATAATCCCGTGGTACATGTCCACAATGTACATGGTCCCATCGGGCGCGGTAGCCATATCGACCGGACGGAATAAGGGATCGGTGGATTTTAAGAATTCTGATTTTTGGTCTTGAAAGACGTTATGTAAAGTCGTCAATCCATCTTTCACTACGGGATTAATTTGACGAACGATACGAGCAACGGGCTCCCCATAAAATAGTTGGCCTCGCAACGAAGCCGGCAAACGATCACCTCGATAAATATCATTTCCAGCTGATCCGGTCACGCGATTCAGCGAACCATCGGGCTGGCGAATTTCATCCATTCCACCTTGCATATCGGCTATTTTTACGGCAGCACCCCAAGGTACTTCGAAGCCTTTGGCTAACTCATTAGGTACATCATAATTTCCGTACTGAATTGGGAATTGGAAATAAGAAGGTACACCTGAAGCACCACCATGAAACCATAATTTTCCATTGTCATCTTGGGTGATTCCCCATTGCGCACGATTGGCGCCTGTCTTTTCGCGAATAATTCCATTCGGCGTTTCACGAATACGGAAGGCATTTACCGTGCTGTAAAGCCAGTTGTCCATGCCATAAAACAAGAAGGCTTGTTGGTGCTCCACATTCCCCGACCGACCATATTTCGTGGTAAATAGCTCTTTCTTGTCGGCCTTCCCATCTCCATTTGTATCCGTGTATTTGTAGATATTATCGGTATCCGACTCCATGGTCAAAACGGCATCTTTTCCATACGGGAGTACGAAACGAGGGAAGATTAATTTGTCCACGAACGTCGTACCGGTCTCATAGACGCCATCGTTGTTTTTATCCTCCCAACGCGAGATGATGCTGATGGGTTCGAGTTCGTT
>CAIUGL010000070.1 GCA_903898715.1 uncultured Cytophagaceae bacterium | reverse complement strand
ATCTTCCCGTAAAGCGGTGGTATTATCTGTGGAAATATAGCCAGGCGCAATCGCATTGACATTAATTCCTTTGCTCGCCCATTCGTTGGCCAGCGCCATCGTCAAACGCGCAATTCCACCTTTGCTGGCTGCATAACCTGGAACGTTGATGCCTCCTTGAAAACTTAATAAAGAAGCCGTGAAAATGATTTTTCCTGAACCATGTGCCAACATCGTCCGACCGATTTCCCGACTTAAGATAAACTGAGACGACAAATTGACCTCCATCACCTCATCCCAATATTCATCTGAATGTTCTGCCGCCGGATCACGCAAAATAGTTCCCGCATTATTGACCAAAATATCGATGCGAGGGAAATCTCGCAACAAAGCTTTGATGAAATCATATAAAGATTCGCGATCCGAAAAATCTGCTTGATACCCCTTAAATTTACGCCCTAAGGACGTGACAGCCTTTTCAATGGCAGATCCATTTAATTCTAAAGAAGCCGAAACTCCGATGATATCCGCACCCGCCTCCGCAAGCCCGATCGCCATCGCCATCCCGATCCCTTTTTTACATCCGGTCACGAGCGCGACCTTACCGCTTAAATTAAATGTTTGCTGCATATTATTCATTTGGAGTAATAAGCCAATAACCCTGCTTTTTTACTCATGCTTATTTCTCAATCACCTGAATTACTTGTCGGGAATCTTTCAGTGCCTCAAAAGCGATCACCCACGATTTTCCATTCCATTTGATCGCAGGATACGAACAATCATAAGCTGGATCGGATACAAACGATTTCTTCAAATTTCCTTTAGCATCCTTAACAATTAACCCAATCTGCTTATAGTATCGCTCACCCTCCTGCTTAATTTCGGCATACACCAAGGCCGTCTCCCCTTTCGGATTCGAAGCTAATTGGGGCATCCGAATTTTATCTCCCGTCAAATGTAAAATCATCTTTTTATTGGCCTGGTAGGCCCATTTGACACCCGAAGACCCTTCTGCACCCGTATACCAAGCAGCCTCTAAGCCTTTCGCACCACGTACCAATGACGGACCTGCATGCGGACAGGCATTTACTTTCCAATGATCTTCATATAAAGGCACCGATTCCGTATACGTTTTCCCAAAATCCGACGAGTGTACATAACCCATATCACGCTCCCCCTTGTCATTCAAATCACGGTAGATCACATCCACGTTTCCTTTCGCATCGGCTAAGGCATCGATCCGGCAACATTCACAGGTTTGGCGATCCAAAATTTTCATTTCACCAAATCCATGACCCGGACTTGTCGTGGCTGTTACCAACGTACGACCTTTAGGGCCAACTTTCACATCCAACCAATATGCTCCCACTTCCCCATTGGGCAAAGAAATAATCTTACCAAACGAATGACTCAACCCTGCTGCCGTGTCTTTGTGAATGTATTGAGGCTTTTGCCAAACACCACTTACCTCCATCGCGTACAACAAATCCCCATTAAAACGAGACGCAGCCGTTGGCCGATTCATTTCATACAACAACACACAGGTTCCATCAGCTTTATAGGCCAATTTCGGCATACCTTCCGCATGTGTTGAGGCCTTTTTATCAATAGGGACCTGCTCGGCAGGCCCCTGATTGACTTTTCGAAAAAACAATACTCCTTGAGGTGATTTCTCAACCCAAGACAATACAATATCGCCGTTTGATTTCACAGCAAAAGATGGGTCCAAGGCCTGATTAGCAGGATTTGAAACCGTCTGCGCATGAGCAAATTGCGCAAAGAAAACGAGCAAAAGGATGAATTTTTTCATTTTTTGAATAGTTGGAATACATCTAATTGAAGACCTAACACAAACGTGCGCGGTGGTGCAGGCGTATAGGTCGCTCTGTCGGTTGGGTTATTTCCCCGGGTAGCCGCGGAAGCATATAAGGCATCCCCAAGATTCAATACATTGACAAATACCTGGTAAGCTTTGTAATTGTATCCTGTTCGTAAATTAAATACGGACGCACCTTCATATCTCCGCGTATTGACTTGATTCTCGAACCAAGGACCAATTCGTTGCCACTCTAATGCGATTCGCGCGCCTTTATATTTATAGGTGACCTCCGAATTTGCAATGAAATTAGGCGCCTGCGGCATTTCTTTGCCATTCACATTTTTTAAAGCATCGGAAGCACGCGTACTTAACACAAAATCAACAAAGGTATGTTTCGCATTCGTTCCGCTAAATCGAAAATTCCAAGCATCGGTTGGCCGGTACGTAATTTGATATTCGATACCCTCGTGCAGGGTCTTTCCTGCCGACTGAAAATCAGTCGTATTGTCTGGTTGGCGAATTCCCAACAACTCATTATTGCCCTCTAAACGATAAAAAGTATAATCGAAATAGAGTTTATTGTTGAACAAGGAAGCCCAACCGCCTACTTCATAATTGGTGAAAACAGCTGGGTCAATGCTTAAATAAAATTTCTCCCCGGTTGCCGCAGCTTGTGCAGCAGGTCGCGGACGAAAGACGGCAGACAATGCTGGTGGAGCAAATCCTTTGGAGAAGTTGCCGTAAAAACCAACGTTCCTGCTGGCCTCGTAGGTAAGCCCCAACTTAGGCGAAAACTGTGAATAGTTTTTAGAGCCAGTCGATTTATCTATAAAATTCGTGTAATCAAACGACATTTGATCAAAGCGGCCGCCTAAGGAAATACGCAGTTTGTCAACAGGTTGTAAATCAAATTGCGCATAGGCTGCTTTGTTCCAAATAAGTGCCGAATAATTGCTCAAAAAGCTCGTGGGCAACACTTCCTTAATGGTAAATTTTTCAACTGAACGTTTATCTGGTCTCAAGGTAGCTGCTAGATTGATCCGATATGCCCAATAGTCATTGGGTGAGCGATCGAGTAAAAAACCGGCTACCAACTTTGAATTGAGAAATTCAAATGACTGATTGTGCTGACCCATGATTCCAAAACTTTGGAAGCTATTTTCATTTATTTGACCAGACGCACTGAGCGAAGGTGGAGCCCATGAAATCAAGTAAGATGGATTTTGACCTAATGCATTATCCCGGTAAAATGCCGTTACACTTGAATTCGACTTTTTACTCCACTGATGCTCTAGCGTCAAACGCGAACGAGATGAAAAAGAAGCCCGGTAGGTGAAGTCGGCAGGACTTTTGTAAGTACGCGAATAAAAACCGGTGCTATCGATATTACCGCCTGTTTGCGAAAAATAGTCGTTATAGGCAAATGAACCCCATAATTTGGTATTCGGAGTAAACTGATAATCCAAACGCACATTGACAGAAGTCTTATCGAAATCTGAATTGGAAGCCCAAGATCCTTGTTGGCGAGCAACATACCCACCTGTCATAACGGACCATTTCTTTCCCAATTGCGCGCCCGCAGTGAATTGCATGCGTCCGTATCCCCAATGGTCCATTTGATATCCAATCTGGGCGGTCGGAATTCCTGGAGCAGTTTTAGTAATTAAGTTAATCGCTCCTCCTACAGCCTCAGGACCATATAATGAGGAAGCAGGCCCCTTGATAATTTCAATGGAATTTAGGCCTAAAATATTCGACTCAATCAAGGCATTGTGATTAAAAACACCCAAAGGACGTAGCGGCAAGCCATCTTCTAAGTATAAAAAGTAGGCGCTGGTACCAAAGGGAAAACGAATTCCCATCCCATGTTGCTCATTGTTGTAGTTCAACATAACGACGCCGGGGACCTTATTGATTAACTCTGTTAATTGAATCGCGCGTGTGTCTTGGATTAAGGCTGAACCAATTTTATGAATCGCCACCGGCGTTTCTGCCCGCGTCGCAGCTTGTCGGGATGCAGTCACTACCACGGCATCTAAATTTTGTGAAGCTTCCTCCAGGAAAATCGGGACATTCAATTGGTTGACCTTTTGCGTCGCAAATCCCAAACTAGAAACCTCAAACTCCCCAGTTACGGATGTTAATTTGAATTCGCCGCGTTCGTTGGAAATGGCTATAATTTTTGAACCTTGTTTTAACGAAGCTCCTACGATAGGTTCATTCGTAATCGCATTTAATACCTTCACGGTATTTTGTTGGGCATTTGCCACAAACGAAAGCAGCAAGCCCATGAATAATAAGATATTTTTCATGAATTGTTAATTAAAATGAATAATGCCCACAATGACAATTGCAGGTAAAAAATCAAATTAATTAAGCTCGAGGTGGGTGAAAAAAACCTTTAGGGTCGCTCGTTAAAACGAAGGTAGGCGTAGCGAAATGATCTTCAGCTACTGGAATTTGAACAAATAATGCACTAAAAATAGGTTGAATCGACTGAAATGCTAAAACGACTTCAGGCATTTTCTCCAAACGCTCCGAATTAGATTTTTGCTCTTTCTCTTCCGCGGCTTTTAATTGCTTAGCTAAGTAACATTGACCATTACAGTCCAACATAGGTTTGTCTCGATTCTCGCAGAGATTTTTTGCGATGTAATCCTGATTCACTCGGTAGTATGCGACAGCGCCCCATTGATTCATCAAGGGAAGCTGCATGGCAACAAACAACAAGAGTGCGATTACGGATTTCACGGTGCAAAGATAGACCAAGATTATTTCAAATGCACCGCCGAATCATTGATTTGATAATTTTTTGTTTTCACCAATTCCATGATTGCTGACCCAGCTAACAAAACAGGACCATAACCATGAGCGGCAAACGGGGAAATCGGTCGGTGATAGTAGAACGCCGGATCCCAAGCTAAGCCAGTTCCCACGCATGTTCCTTCCACATGGCCCTTATCATTGACGCGGGAGGCGACAGCGTTCCAACCTAATAGCGCCGCAGGGCCATAAGTTTTGGGATCAAGCCAACCCATATTGATTCCCTTCGCCATGACGTACGTATAAATCGCGGTAGCGGAAGTTTCTAAATACGAATCGTTTTTGTCAATTAATTGATGCCAAAAACCCGTCCCATCTTGGTAAGACATCAAGCCTTTTAGATGCAGCTTTAACTGCTTCAAGATTTCTGGTCGGGCCGGATGATTGGCCGGTAAAAACTCGAGCATTTCGGCATTGGTTAATAAGGCCCAACCATTTGCACGCGCCCAATGAAATTCCGGATGTTCCTCCGCATCCACTAAATAGCCATGCATGTAGATATTCAAAGTAGGATTAAACATGCGCTTGCGGTAGGAATTAAACTGAAATACCGCTTCGTCATATTCACCTAATTGCAATAGCGCGGGAATGGCCATATAGACATCGTCTAGCCACATCGTGTGGTGAAGCGGACGTATACGAACGAGCGTTCGGTCCGGTAAACGGTGTTCTTCTTTCAAGATAAAATCGGATGCGCGTTTGGTGACGAAGGACATGTCGGTTGAAAAACCTGCCTTTTTGGCCTTAATGACGGCCATTCCCATCGCTCCGATATCATCTAACGCACGCGGATGGATTAAGCCATGCAATACATGTTTGGCATCATTTTTCTGCGCGGCTGGAATCGCTGAGGCAATCAAGTTTAGGCGATTGAATACGTAATTTTTGTATTGTGGGGAACCGGTAATACGGCTAAGCTCCAACATCCCCGAATAGGTGACACCCCATTCGTAGGAGATCGGCCGGAAATCGCCTTTGGAGAAAACGGTTTGATCTTCGAATGCTTGGCCTGGAGACCAAACAGCCCCCGTCGATTTATTGACAAATTGATTTGGCGTAGCCACCTCCAAGTAGGAAAACACACGGTTTACGACCGAGAGTACCTCCTCCGGTTTCGCGGCGCCGTAACGGGTTGGATAATCCGCCT
>CAIUGL010000069.1 GCA_903898715.1 uncultured Cytophagaceae bacterium | reverse complement strand
GCCAAGTTAACTTGTTGTTTCTTCAATCTAGATTCAATGGCCCGCAACAATTCTACTTCTTGAAAAGGCTTAGTCAAATAATCGTCAGCGCCCATTTCCATGCCTTTACGCATATCGGCGCGATCCGTTTTTGCAGTCAGAAAAATAAATGGGATGGTCGCTAATTCCGGTTGGTTCGCAAAAACTTGCAACACACCAAACCCATCCAAATGTGGCATCATGATGTCACAAATCACTAGATTGGGTTTGACCAGTTTGGCCATGCGGACACCTTCGATTCCGTCTGAGGCGGTGTCAACGGCATATCCGGAAAGTTCAAGCAATTCCGCGGTGTTTTCACGGATATCTTGATTGTCTTCAATGATCAGTATTTTAGTGGTCATAGCTATGCTAAATTAGGTAATAAGTACGTTAACGTGGTCCCTTGATCTAGTTGACTAGTCAAAGTTAATTTTCCTTGAATCAAACGGACATAGCGATCCATGATGTGTAAACCCAATCCTGTACCTGGAATAATATTGGCGTTACCACCACGGAAGAATCGCTCAAACAAATGTTTTTGATCCTGTTCTGAGATTCCAATCCCTTGGTCGCGAATCGAAATTTCCATGGAATCTTCAAGCATTTTCACTTCTAGAAAAACATCCTTTTGCGAAAATTTAAGGGCATTAGACAACCCATTTAATAATATCTTACGCAACATCGAGGTATCGGAATTAAAGTGTGCGGAAGGATCTGATAGCGTTAAAACAATTTCTTGACCGGGCTTTTTCATCCCGGCAAGCAGCGAATTCAAATCATCAAAAAACTCGGAAACACGAAATAACTCGGGGCGCACTTCCACTTTCCCAGCTTCAAGTTTACCAGCAGACAAGAACTCCTCCAGAATTTCCGTCAGATGCGCCACCGAAGATTTAATGCGTTGAATATGTTGTTCCCGTTTGGGCTGTTGGTCTTCTGTCGTATACTTCTCAATGAGTGCTGCGGAAGACAAAATAGATGTTAGCGGTGTTCTAAATTCATGCGAAGCCATGGATACAAAACGTGTTTTGAGATCACCTAGCTCAATTTCTTTCTGTAAGGCATTTTCTAAATCATGGGTCTGATTTTCCAACTGCGCTAAGGTATTTTGAAGTGCTTGCGTACGTGTTCTGACCTCTTCTTCGAGCGACTCATTCAGTTGGTTAATCTCTTGATTCTTAAGAATCAATTCCATTTCCACTTTACGTTTCAAGGTGACATCACTGACAAAAGCGATATAGTACAACTGTTCATGCTCTTTGAAATGACTGAGAGATATTTCAATAGGGAAGAGGGATTCGTCTTTTCGTTTGGCCTTCAGATCTAATCCAGCGCCCATGGGACGCGAAATAGGCTGATGGTTTAGTTTCTCCAAATGCCCTTCGTGCCGACCTTTTAGATGATGAGGGATCAGGATGGAAATGTTTTGACCCAACAATTCTGCTTCCGAATAGCCAAACAATCCCTGTGCATATTCATTTGACAAAATGATATTGAATTGGGAATTAGTAACCAAAATTCCAATGGCCGCTTCGTGGAAAATCGCTTCAAAGTGCTTGGGATTGGAAAAAATGGCGCTTGACATAAGATATGATTAGAACTTAAATTTAAACAATTAAAGGGGATAGGTCAACGTCAATTTAACTTATATCGTTTTTCCACATGCTTCATCACATCCGATTTATAAAATAAAACCTCCTTAAACTTACCATCCGCATAATCTTGCGACTGATCAAAAAAGTGAGGTGAGGTCGGATCGCCTTGTTGGCCGCCGGCCAACAACGAATAGGCCTTCACTTTCGACCCAAACTCAACCGCGCACACAAAGCTATTCCCATTCACACCATACCATTTTTTAGAACCTTGGAAAGGCCGACTCGTGTACGAAGGGAGCTGACCCCACGCCGAAGACGTAAATGGAACCGCAATACTTGGTTTAGTGTCATCAAAAACAGGCAAGTTGGCAATACGCTGAAAACGATTCATTTCTCCCCAGGTGACATTCCACCGACCGAAATCCCGCATAACATCCGCATAGACAGCCTGCAATGCCTCCACAGTTTCAGCAGGAAGATGATTCGCAGCGTAATTTGTATAATTTCGTACTGGATCCGTTTGGCCACCAAAGACGAAAGGCTTCGGGATTTTAGGTAACAGTTTTAATCCCCAACGAACTGCTAAAGCTTGAGCAATCGATGAACTCCGCGCCTGATAATCCCAATGCCGTAAGGTATCCACTAAAGGACGTAAAGCCTCCACCGGTTGCGCATCAAAATCACGCACAAGGGCTGGAAGCAAAACTTGAAAAGCAGCTAAATTACGGTCATAACCTAATTTGATGAGCTCATGTAAATCCATTCGCTGCGCATCGCTAAACAAGCGCACCGCGTTTTTATCTCGAAAATTCTCTCCATCAGGTGCCATATATACCGGGAAATTAGCCCGCTTCGGACTAGAAGTACCCGATACGGTAAATGGGGTCGAATTGCAATTTTGGATCCAAGCAGTCTCCGGATTCACTACCTGAACAATTTCGTTTAAAGCATGTAAACCTTTCCAATCATTGGACGATTTACTTCCATCTTGCACCAAACCCCAATCCACAGCAGGATCCCGCCGCGGAACATAGTTGCCATGCCAGTACGCAATGTTGCCTTGATTGTCGGCATAAACCGTATTATTCGATGTATTAGCTCGCATCTCCATCACCTTCGTATAATCAGCAAGTCCCTTCGTTTTCGTGCGCAACCAACTCTGCTCCAAACTTTTTAATGATCGGTTAAAGGAGCGTACTGAAATCCAGCGGCCATCCCGCGAAGCCATGACCGCACCTCGATGGGTATATAAAGCCTTTACGGTACGTGGATTAGATTCACCTTTCACGCGCAAGGAGATTTGCTTTTCCTTGATGTCCAACCAGCGACCATCCACTTGATATTGATATCCGTTACCTTGCGCACGTGTCGTCTCTGCATACAAATCAGCCACATCCACTTCACTTGACGTGTGCATCCAGCCTCCATAAGGGTTAAATCCTTGGTAGATAAAAAACTGTCCCCACGTAACGGCTCCATAAACGTTCATTCCCGCTTCACTATTCATGTGAACCTCCGGCCGAAAATAAAACGTAACGTGTGGATTAATGTACAGGAGCGAGTGACCACTTTTGGATAGGGTTGGGCCAACCGCAAACCCATTCGAACCCGTCAATTTCTCATCAGGTCCATGTGCTTTAACTGGTGTAAATGCGACTGAAGAACGAATTTGATAGAATTTAGCGGCCTCCTCGGCTTGTACATCGCCGGTAGATATAGCCCCAATCGAACCATCTGTCCACAATAAAGGGTACCAAGGTTCAAAATGAGTCAATAAAGCAGGCTTCACCTTCGGATTTTTAAATAAATAGTAATTGATCCCATCTGCATAGGCTTGCAACAAGGTCTTCAACCAAAACGGGCTTTTGGCATAATCTGCTTTCGCTTCTTCCGCGTCTATGATCAATCGGATATATAAATCATTCGCTAATTCAGATTCCCCTTTGATCTCCGACTTTCGCCCTAACTTCTCAATGTAATTCATTTCAATACGAGAAAAATCATCTTCACATTGCGCATACAGTAGACCAAACACCGCATCCGCATCTGATTTACCATAAATATGGGGCACGCCGTAGGTGTCGCGGAAGATTTCGACGCGAGATGCTTGGGATTTCCAACGGGCCTGATCGGCAGCAGATTGACTAAATAGGAGATGTGAAAGTAAAAGGAAACTAAGTACGTATTTGCTCATAAAGTAGTTGATTGAAATTCGCTTGTTGAAAATTCGACAAAAGCCTGAAATTCTCCAACATAAACCTACAGATTCGTGCAAATAAATTCGGCATGTCTACTTATGTTTGTGTTTACGTTTAAACCTATCGATTTTGAAAAAATTTCTCTACCTGTTCTTACTGGTCTTACCTTACATTGCCTCCGCTCAAAATCGATATAAAGTTTCTGGACGCGTCCTGGAGATTGGCACACAAACACCCGTACCTTTTTCAAGCATTCGCATTCAAAAAATTAATTCCACGCAGGTAATTTCGGGAGGAATCACCGACGAGAAAGGGTTGTTTTCATTCGACACCCCGTCAGGTGTATATGATGTTCTCATTGAGAGTATTGGATTTGAAGCAAAGAAGATAACCAATATTACGGTCGACAAGTCTACGGCCTTGGGAAATATTGAAGTAAAACCCAGCACAAAAACATTAGAAGAAGTAACAGTTAAAGGCCAAAAGGCCTCTGTTGAAATGGGTTTAGACCGCCGCATCTTTAATGTAGGCACTGATATTGCCAATAAAGGAGCTACTGCAGCCGAAATCTTAGGAAATCTTCCATCGATTCAAGTCAGTGGAGAAGGTGGGATTAGTTTACGGGGTAGCGATAATGTGCGTATTTTGATTGATGGCAAACCGTCAACGCTCGTTGGCATCAACGGATCCTCCGGCCTGAGCTC
>CAIUGL010000068.1 GCA_903898715.1 uncultured Cytophagaceae bacterium | reverse complement strand
CCTTTTCCCAACGCACTGGAACGCCTTGCATCGATGGATGACCTGACTGAATATTCAAAATCCGAAATGGCTGAAATTTGGCATGCCATGAAAATGTTTCACCAATCATCATCTTAAACCATGGCCAATTACGCTCAGTGCCCGTCACGGAATGTACCCCCACAAAACCACCGCCGGCCTCCACATAATGCCGAAACGCCAATCGCTGTTCATCCGAATTAAATACATTATTGTTTGTACTCGTAAAAATCAAGGCTTGGTATTTCGCTAAATTCTCCTCCGTAAAAACAGCTGGATCATCTGAAACGTCCACTTGAATTTGATGCGCCTTTCCTAATCCTTGGAAACATGCCACCGCTGACGCAATATTGTCATGTACATAGCCGGGACCGTTTTTGGTATACACCAAAACCCGTTGGCTCTTTTTAGGGGCCGCTTGCCCCGAATAAACAATTAAACAAGAAAGTACTACTAAAAATAACGTCTTCATTCGATTAAGGATTAACACCGTATTGATCTATTAAATACACAATGGCAGCCATATTTACTGCTCCCAAAAGCAATTCACGCTTATTTACATTTTCAAATACATCCGTTTTCGCATGATGTAAATCAAAATAACGCTGACTATCAGGCACTAAACCCGCAATAATTGTCGAGGGATTGACACGCGCCAAAGGCCCAATATCCGTTCCGCCTCCACCTAACGTTACTTCTGCTCCATACGGCTTCAACAAACTTGACCATGCTTGGAATTTCTTGAATGCTGCCCCTGAGGCCGTAATTCCAATCGAACGCGGTGTAAATCCACCTGCATCACTCTCCAACGCGAAGATGTGATTTTCATTTTTCAACTTAGCCTGATTCGCATATTCATTGCCTCCACGCACACCATTCTCCTCATTCGCGAAGAGCACAAATCGAATCGTGCGCTTTGGCTTGTAGTTTAATGCTTTCAAGACACGTAAAACTTCCATCGTATGCACGACACCTGCTCCATCATCATGGGCGCCTTCATTGACATCCCAAGAGTCCAAATGCCCGCCCAGCGTGATATACTCATTCGGAAATTCCGATCCCTTAATTTCAGCTACAACGTTTTGATCATCTACATCGGGCAAGAATTGACCATACGTTTGCATTTGAACTTTCACCGAACCTTTTTGCGCCAAGGCATACAGCATTTTAGCATCATTTGGCCCCAAAGCCACCGCTGGGATCATCGGTAAGTCCTTTTCATACGACATGGATCCTGTATGTGGCGCATTATCTGGCGCCGTACTTAACGAATGAATCATGATTCCTAAAGCACCATATTTGGCGGCTCGAGATGCTCCTGACCGACGAAAAGCACCGCTTTCACCATAAGCTCTGAACGTCTGAATTTTAGTTTCATCAAAAACACTATGGTAATAAACAATCTTACCTTTTACCTCAGACCTCCGCTTCTCTAATTCATCAAAACTAGCCACTGCCACCACCTCTGCCTCAATCATGCCATTCGATCCCATCGAATTTCCAAGCGCTAATGCAGCCAAAGGTTGAACACGTGCCTCACCATGAACGCCGACGATCGCGGCAAAATCAGCACCTCCACGCTTCCAATTAGGTGATTTACAGGCTTGAAGAAATACCTTATCCGGTCCTAACAATTCCATATTCCGCTTTCCCCAGGTGATCGCTTGTTGCTGCTGAGGTGATCCGGCCAACCGCCCACCAATTTTTTTCGTCAATTCATATAACAACTCATACGCTTTTCCGTTACGCATAATGTCATCCGACATCCTTTTTATGAAAAGACTGTCGGCCTGCGCAAACGAGAAAATAGGGATAAAAAGAGCTAAGAATAAAGTAAGTGTTACTTTCATATAGACTATAAGGTTAGTTGGAACTTAAATATACTGATAAAAATAAAATTACGTAATTTTAAACCCATGACCACACTTCGAATTCTACTCCTTTTACTCTGCGGATCGCAGCTTCAAGCACAAAATATTTCGAACCTTCTTAAGAAAGCGAATAAACTAGTTGACACCCAACAACTCAATCCCGCTGATATATCGGCAGGATTAAAAGAAGCATTAACCCTTGGGGCAGAAAAAGGATGCGCTGATTTAGCCAAGTATGATGGCTTTTTCAAAAACGCCGCTCGTAAAATCGCCATGCCACCTGAGGCACAAAAGATAGAAAGTACGCTGAGAAGTATGGGATTAAACCAACTCGCCGACGCGTTCATTCTTAGCCTAAATCGTGCAGCAGAAGACGCCTGCAAAACGGCAGCTCCCATTTTACTGCAAGCCATCAAAGAAATGACTGTCACGGATGGACTTGCTATCTTACGTGGAAATGAGCGCGCAGCAACTGATTACTTACGCAGCAAGACGCAGCAACAACTGACCGAACAATTTAAACCTACCATTCAAGCATCTTTGGCGACCGTTCAGGCCACCAAATACTGGGATCAACTTAACAAAGCCTACCAAGCGATTCCATTTAGCAATAAAAGAATGAATCCGAATTTGGCCGACTATGTCACAGAAAAAGCCCTGCAAGGGATCTTTGACGAAATTGCGATGCAAGAAAAAGAAATACGGACAAACCCGGTAGCCAGAACATCCGCGCTACTTAAACGCCTTTTTGATAAACCATGAAAAAATCTCTCCTGATTATATTATGCCTATTGGGTTCAATTACTCAAGCACAAGCAGAAGTTCCCACCATCCGTACCAACCAAATCACCATTGCGCGCGACAGCTATGGCGTACCTCATATTTTCGCACCTACAGATCCAGAGGTGGCGTATGGCTTAGCTTGGGCACACGCGGAAGATGACTTCAAAACCATCCAAACACTCATTTTGACGGGTAAAGGGAAGCTGAGTACCTATTTGGGAAAGAAAGGGGCGCCAGTTGATTTTGTTTTTGGGTTGTTGAATACGCGTGAGGTGGTGGACCAACAAATCAAAGCGATGGATCCCGCATTCCTTCAATTGGTACAAGGCTATCTACAAGGACTTACCGCTTATGCCAAAGCACACCCATCCGAAGTATTAAACAAACACGTGTTTCCCATTGCCTTGGAGGATTACATTGCGACCACCATGTTCTCCGTAGCCATTTTCTGCGGCGTGGATAAAACACTTCCCAAGATTCTCGATGGATCCATTCCGCACTTAAAAGGATTTACGGGCGAGGGTAGTAATGCCTTTGCGATAAAAAGTAATAAATCTTCGTCAGGGGAGACTATGCTCGTCATCAACGCGCATCAGCCCATTGAAGGCGCTACTGCATTCTATGAGGCCCATGTGCAAAGCGAAGAAGGTTGGAATATTTTAGGAGGCTTATTTCCCGGTGGACCGTTAATCTTTCACGGAGTTACGCCAAATTTAGCTTGGGCACATACGGTAAATTTTCAGGATAAAATCGATGTGTATCAGTTGGAAACCGACAAAGATCATCCAGGACAATACAAAGTAGATGGCGAATGGCTAAACTTAGAAAAAAGAAAAGTCAAATTAAACATCAAAGGTATTCCATTCTCCGTGGGCAAAATGGCATATAAATCGATCTATGGACCTACCGTAAAAACGCCAAAAGGGGCATATTTCTCCATCCGACTACCTTCCTTGATGGATGCGGGGGCATTGCAACAATGGTATGCGATGAATCGGTCAACAAATTTCGCTGAATTTAAAGCTGCGTTGAATCAGAATCATTTGCCCATGTTTAACATCATGTATGCAGATAAGTCAGATAACATCTTTTATATCTCAAATGGCAAGATGCCGTATCGCAATGCGGACCCAAAATACAATTGGGCCTCCACGCTGCCCGGAAATACCCGCGCAACGCTTTGGCAAACATTCAAACCTCTAGATGAATTACCTCAGTATACAAATCCAGCGAGTGGGTATTTGTTCAATACAAATCATTCGCCTTTCCTGGCAACAAGTACAGCCGAGAATTTAAATCCTGCCAAATACGACAAATACGATGGGTATGAGACCTATCATAATAATCGGAGCCAACGGGCAAAAGATCTCATCGACGGATTGGATAAGATTACGTGGGAAGATTTGAAGCGGATTAAATTTGATCACCAACTGCCTGCGAAGATTTTATATCCGTATGGTTGGGATGCCTCCGCGATTTTCAGCTTGGATGCCACAAAATATCCAGCCTTAGCTACCATAATCAATGGGCTCAATCAATGGAATCATGTTACAAACATCGAGAGCGTAGGCGCCCTGTATTACAATATTGCCTATTACCATGCCTCCAAAATACGCTCAAATGGATCTAAAGACCCATTATCTGAGACAGAAGCGGTGCAGCTATGTCAATATGTACATGATTTCTTACTGAAGCATTACGGTCGGCTTGATGTAACCTTAGGTGAATACCAACGATTAAAACGCGGAAATGAGGATTGGCCTCAGGCGGGTATGCCGGATGTATTGGCAGCGGTAATGACAGAACCCTTTGGTGAGACAAAGCGTAAAATGATTAGTGGGGATGCCTATATTGGCTTTGTGAAATTCCCCAAAGATGGTGGTTTACCGCTCATTGAGACAGTTAACACGTTTGGCGCTAGCTCGCGTCCAGAGTCAAAACACTTCGCGGATCAACGTGAATTATATCAAGCTCAACAAACCAAACGAATGACCTTGGATAAAGCAGAGGTGTTGAAGTCGGCCGAAAAAGTTTATCATCCGGAATAAATGAATTAATGCATTAGGTATTCAACCAACCTACTTCATTTTTAAGATGACAATTTCAGCGTTTTTAGGGAATGGAGAAGGCCAAAATTCTTCAAAACGCAAGAACTTATATCCTTCTGGAGTAGCTTCTAATGGGAAAAATAATTTACCGATAAAATTGGTGAAATCTTTATTGAAAATATCTTTCACTTCCTGTGGATTTGCAAATGTATTATTTCCCGTATTTAAGTAAATGGACTTGGTTAATGGACCATACGAATTAGCATTCCATTCACCATCATTACCGTAATAGGTAAATACATCGACCAAACCATCTCCATTGAAATCTTTAACAATGACGTCGCGTCCTTGAAAGTCGAACATGTCAGTTGAAGTAGTTATCGTTTTCCCATTATCAGTTGTGGATAAAATAGGTGTTTTCTTTCCTTGGTAATCTTCAGGGAAAATCAATATTCTTTTTCCTTTGGCATTTGAAATTTGAACAAGGTCATGAATTTCATAAGGCCCCATTTTGTTATTGATGATACTTGTTGTATTTGCCATCGGATCCCAAGCCCACAGAGATCCTTGGTCATTCCGGTACGTAGCACACATAACTTCTAAAAAGGGGTCATCATCCAAATTTGTGAATAAAACACTGCCCACGCTATCCAAAGGCTTATCCAAAGTGATTATCTCAAATTTGCCTTGATTATTTTTTAATATGGAAACTGTATTATCTGCCGGAACGCGCTCTGAGGCGGATGACCAGCGTTGGGAGATGATATCTAGATCACCATCATTATCATAATCGCCAACGTCAGCATGATGGTAAAATAGTTTTTTATCTGTAATTCCAGGAAAGTTTTGCTTTACAAATCCAGTGGCTGTACCATAATACATAATCAAATAACCACCTTCCCATCGACCATTAATCATATTATTTTCTTGGCCATGATCCACCAAAAAGATATCTGTAAATCCATCCTTATTAAAGTCTTCCATAATCAATGGACTTTTAGGATAGCCTACTTCACTAACCGCATTGAACGTTGATTTCGTTTTGTCAATTAACTTTTTAGCCTTTTCATCAAACTGAAAGATGCGCAAAAAATCAACCTTCGTAGTTTTCAAGTCGGCAAATGGAATAATCAAATGCGGAACATTATTGATTTTGACATAACCCAAGCCTTCTGGAGAAGGGGGAAGTTGGGGCTCACTAAATTCCGAATAGCTAAATGTTAGGTTCAAATCTTGCTTGACAAATTCGGCCTTTAGCGAAAGGTCTTTATCCATGATAACCTTCAATGGATTATCACTCTTTCCATTACTCCATCCAGAGAAATTGAAAAAATTATTGGGCGTCGCTCGGATGGTTACCTCAGTTCCTTTCACATAGGTACCGTCTGAAATATCTACCTTTCCTCCGGCGCTAGCTTCTACTTTGAGCACAAATTTTACTTCGGCTTGGGCTGGGGGAGGTGTAGTGACAACTGGAGTAATTTCTTCTTTTGAACAAGATGAAAGTAGAAGAATTAAGAATAAAAAGTTTCTAGCGTTGACCATATGATAAATGAATTGTCAAAAAAAAGGGTTTTTTCATGAATAATCAAAAAAATCATGAACTTTGACACTTTGAGAGCCTAGACATATGACATCGTTTTGATCGAGTTCTAAAATATGGAAAATATCAATTATAATTTAAGTGTTTTAGAAAAGGACAGTTGGACTAGGCTAGTGAATGGAGCTACTAAAAGTAGAAGTCCTTTTCATACACCATGTATAGCTACTCAACATAAGGAGGAAGTGAATATGCGAACAGTTGTTTTACGAGGAGCAAATCCAGTAGAAAAAACGTTGCATTTTCACACCGATATAAGAAGCATGAAGTGGGATGAATTGATTGTCAATCCATCCATAAGTGCGCTGTTTTATGATGCATCCGAAAGAATTCAATTACGAATCAAAGGAATAGCTGCATTGCATCATAAGGATCAAATCACGCAGGAGGCTTGGGAAAAGACATCATTATCAAGTAGGAGATGTTATTTGACAGCATTTAGTCCTTCTAGTTTTTCTGATTTACCTACCAGTGGCTTACCTGAACAAATTGAGCAGGAAAATTTCAGTCAGGAGGATAGTGAAGTTGGCCTTCAAAATTTTGGAATTGTAACCATACAGGTTCAATCCATCGATTGGTTGTGGTTGAACCATGCGGGGCATCGAAGAGCATATTTTGATTATGTTCAAGGCCGTAATCAGTGGATGATTCCTTAAATTAGTGTTTCACACGTTACCTATACTTTATCCAATGGTTAAATATTTATTGAAAACGGCACTAGGCAGACTACGCATTGTCGCATTTATGGAAGGTTGTTCGTATTTACTTTTGGGAATTACGATGATTTTAAAATACCAATATGCGATGCCGCAGCCAAATTATATCGTGGGCTTAGCCCATGGAATCCTATTTATACTTTACGTTGTTTTACTGCTTCAAGTTTCATTTATACATCGATGGAACATATCCAAAACACTTGGGGCATTTATAGCATCACTCATACCTTTTGGCACTTTTTATGCAGATAAAGCCCTTTTTAGATAATTTACTGCACAAACAAATCTTAAGATTAGCAAGGGTAGGAGTAAGTTGCTATCGCTAAGTACCAAATAAACGTACAATTGAGTAGCGCACAAAAAAAACACTGTCTAAATTGAATTAGACAGTGTTTTTAAATTTAGAAGTGATCCCGCTGGGATTCGAACCCAGGACCCATACATTAAAAGTGTATTGCTCTACCAACTGAGCTACGGAATCATCAAGCTTACGCTTGTTATATAAAATGGTTCACTCTGGAACCGAAAGGAAATTCGGTCACTGACCGACTCTCATTTGCATTTAAGGCATTTTATTGCCTTATTGCGGTGCAAAACTAAGACGGTTTTTCGAATTATGCAAGCAAGGCTTCTAAATAAAATTATATTTTTTTCTATTTTTTTGTTGGCCTTCTGTCAAAGCGCTTACAGCCAAATAGATAGAAAGCAAATAAAGACAGCTGATTCGTTGTTTCAGGCAAACCGACTATTGGAAGCGGAAAAAATATACCGTTTAAATCTACCCAAGGCACAAGCAGAATCCGAAAACATCAAACTTAAACTGGCTTTTATATCCAAAGCCAAAAATGATTGGGTCAGTGAATTATACTTTCTTTCCAGTATAAATGCCAAAGAAAATTCATCAGCCATTGCCAAACGATTGGAAACAATAGGAGCGAAGCACAACTTATCAGGTTATGAGGTCACATTTATCGACCAAATAGAATGGATTTATTTTGCCTTATTCCCTTACATTACGGGCTTGCTCGTATTACTTGGCTTGTATGGCGTGATCATCCTTCTCATGAAATTGCGTCGCCGTCGCCGACTTAGAAAGGTACAAATTGCCTATTTGTTGGCCTATTTTTCCTTTGTGCTCGTTTACACCAACTTCCCAGGATTTTTTCATTACGGGATTATCACGAGCGAAAAAGCATATTTACGTGAATTCGCCTCTTCGGCAGCGCCAGTGAAAAAAATCTTAAAAAAAGGAAATCGAATCAATTTTTGGCACACCAAAGATGTTTGGGTGACCTGTCTACAAGATGGCCAAATAGGCTATATCAGAGTCAATGATTATTCTCCGATTGACTAAAGGTGTAAAATCTCAAAGCTTAAATCCAGGATGATGTCACGTTCAGAAACCGCTTGACCAATAACACCTTTTACCTTTAGATCTGCATTTTTGATTGCCTCCAACACGCGAACTACTTTAGCTAATGGGTAATTACGTTTGGCATTCAGGTAATCACGCACAAAATAAGGGTTAACACCGATATTTTTGGCAATTTCTGCGTCCGACATGGCCCCTAAATCATGCACTTGGAGCACCTTCATGAAATAGTTAAATAACATGATTAACATGGGAGGGACTGGATTTTGCTTCGTATTCTCGGCAAAATAAAAGGCAATCTTTTGTGCTTTAGCGATGTTGCGCGATGAAAGCGCATGTTGAAATTCAAATATGTTGTATTCCCGACTAATCCCTATGAATCGCTCAATTTCTTCAGCACCTACCTCAGAACCCTTGGGTAAATTAATGACTAATTTGTCGGCCTCATGCGCCATTCGTTGTAAATCGGCACCTACAAATGAAACCATTAATTCCAATGAAGCCGCTTGAATCGTTAATCCTTGCTGTGCCAAATAATCCTTGAGCCAGACGCCCACTTTATCTTCTTTAATCTTTTTGGAACAGACAATAACCCCATGCTTTTCAGCAACAGCCAAGACCTTTGCCTTTTCTGCCACTAAATTTTTAATCGTACAAATGAGAACTGTTGAATCAGTGGGTCTTTCGCAATAATCCTCCCAGGCTTTTAAATCATCATTTCCTTTGGACTCTTTACCTTTAGCCAAAGCCTCCAAGAAACTGGCTTCTTTGACGATGATCACCTGTCGCTCAGCCATCATCGGATAGCGACGTGCATAGGAAATGACAGATCCCATGGTTTGATCTTTGCCAAACATGACAAATTGATTGAAGCTTTTCTCATCTTCACGCAAAATTCCAACCTCCAGCGCATCCGCGACCTGGTCAATAAAAAATGGCTCATCTCCATGAATTACATAGATTGGCGCAAATTTCTTGGCTTTAATGTCTTTAAGTACGTCTTGAGGGGATTTTTGCATTAATCAAGTTGTCAGTAATCAGTAGTCAGTAATAAGTAGTCAGTAGTTAGTAGCGTGGGAACTCGTTTTTTATAATGTTTTCAAAGATAATTATTTTTTATCACTGACAACTGTGATCACTGATTACTGATTACTGACTACTTACTTCTGACTACTGATTACTGTCCACTGACTACTATTGACTTCGGACTAGCGACTTTCCTCCTTCGGACTTTTTCTTTACCTTTGACCCTCATTAAAACATGATTACATGCAAATTGCACCTAATACCGTTGTTTTTATCTCGTATGAACTTGCTTTCCCAGATGAAAATGGCCAACCAGACGTCGTTGAGATTGTAGATGAAAACGAACCAATGGTATTTATCCACGGACTAAGTGGACTTCCAGAAAGTTTTGAGGCTAATTTGATGGGCCTAAAAGCAGGAGATGAATTTAATTTCAATATCGCAGCAGAAGATGCGTATGGCAACATAGATCCCAATGCCATCGTATCCCTTCCAAAATCAATTTTTGAAGTAGAAGGCCAAAAAGCAGACGATGTCCTCAAAATAGGAAATTACATTCCGATGACAGACGATCAAGGAAATCGGATGCAGGGACTTGTCGTATCAATTGGCGATGATAACGTAATGATGGATTTCAATCATCCATTGGCAGAAAAAGAGTTAATTTTTACGGGTAAAGTCATTAAATTAAGAGAGGCAACTGCTGATGAACTTGCACATGGTCACGTGCACGGCGAAGGCGGGGTGCACCATTAAAATTAGACTTTAGACGTTGGACATTAGACGTTAGCAATTTATAACCTATTGTCCAGCGTCTAACGTCTAACGTCTGACGTCCAATTATGAAACCAACCTTCGATTCCATTTACATGGAACTTGCTGAAAAACTAGCCTTGCGATCGCACTGCACGCGCGCGCAAGTAGGAGCGGTGTTAACTAAAGATACCCGAATCATTTCCATTGGGTATAATGGACCACCTCAAGGCACACATAACTGTGACGAAGATTTCCATAAAGAAGGAGGGTGCCCACGTGATTCAAAGGGATCTTGTTCACTTGCTTTACATGCCGAACAAAATGCCATTCTATATGCCTCTAAAAATGGTGCTTCCATCGAAGGATCAACCATCTACGTCACGCTTTCACCCTGTATTTCATGTGCACGTATTATTTACAGCATGAAGATAAAACGTGTCATTTACCTCAATAGCTACGCGGCTTACAAGGGTTTAGCCTCCGACGAAGGGGTAGATTTCCTCCGGAAATTCGGAGTAGACGTGGTTGCTTACAAAGATATACTGTAGAGACGCGATACTTCGCGTCTTTTTTTTGTCATAGACGCAAGTGTCGCGTTTTTACATTCCAACGTCCAACGTCTAATGTCCAGAGTCTAACGTCTAACGTCTAGCGTCCAGAGTCCAAAAAAAAGACCCCACAAATTGTGAGGTCTTTTTTTTGTAGCGGGGAGCAGAATCGAACTGCCGACCTTTGGGTTATGAATCCAACGCTCTAACCATCTGAGCTACCCCGCCAAAACATGGTGCAAATGTAACTGAAAGCTAGTAGAGTCACAAATATTTTATGAATACTTATTAAATTTGACACGGATTTGGGAATTAGACAAGATAGTTTACCTTTGTTTATATCAATACTAGCAGGCATATGGGACAGCAACATTTTGAATTTGAATACGAGATAAAAGCCTCTCCAAAAGTACTTTACCCGTACATTAGTTCTGCCTCAGGGCTCCAACAATGGTTTGCTGAGAAAGTAACCGTAAAAAATGCTGAGTTATTCATTTTTTATTGGGACAATGAAACCCACACAGGACATTTAGTTCAAAATAAGGTCAATAAATCAGTGAAATTTGACTTTACTGCAGCTGATCAAGCTCCATTAAGCGCTGTTATTGAAATTAAACTTGACGTGAGTGAATTGACAAATGCGACGTATTTGAAAATTTTCGATAGCGCATCTACCTTCAAAAGTCCTGCAGATGCCCAAGAATTATGGGACTACCTGACTGATAAACTAAAAGAAATAGTCGGCAGTTAGTATGCGTAAAATTGATAAACTTGTATTACAAGCATTCTGGGGGCCTTTTTCGCTCACCACCTTGGTTGTCATTTTTATTTTTCTCCTTCGATTAGTTCTGTTTTACTTCTCAGACTTGTTTGGAAAAGACCTCGGTTTTTTCATCTACATCGAACTATTCTTCTACTTTTCACTCATTACCCTTCCACTTGCCTTACCGCTTTCCGTACTTCTATCATCCTTAATGACTTTCGGAAAATTAGGTGAGAATTTTGAGCTAACTGCCTTAAAAAGTGCCGGAATATCCATTACACGGATCATGCGCCCGATTTTCATTACAGCAATTGGCCTAAGTATTTTTATGTTTTGGTTTAATAATGTGGCTTTACCGTGGGCCAACTTAAAAGGGTGGGGGCTTTTGTATGACATTAAAACCACCAAAACGACCTTAAATATCAAAGAGGGTATTTTTTATTCCGATCTACCAGGCTATTCGATTAAAGTGGCGAAGAAATACCCAGATAATAAAACGTTAAAAAGCTTAATCATTTACGACCATACGCACAATGATGGTAACCGTCATGTTACGTTGGCAGATTCAGCACAGATGTACACCATTCTGAACAAGAAATACCTCATTTTTGAGCTATTTAATGGTAAAGATTATGTCGAAGATGCTGATCGAGGAAGTAATTTAGATGCCACAGATTTGGCCTTACATCACTTTAAAAAGAGTAAAATAGTCATGTCACTGGAGGCTTTTGACATGCATAAAACCGAAGATAATCAATTCGCTCACCATGAAATTATGCGCAGTAATGTGCAACTAGATTCAGATGAAGATTCATTACGACGCGTGATTCGAAATATCAAAATTGGCTTCCCTAAAGCCGCTGGACCTAATTTCATCTATTACTTTCATCCAGTTGCACACTCCTATAAAATGTTAAAATCGTCGAGCTGGGTAGCCGCACGCATTGATTCAGGTGCCAAAAAACGAAACAGAGACATCTATGATATCGTGGATCAGCAAATTACCAACATGGGGATTTTTGCTGAGACAAATCGAGTGAATTTAGAATCGCGCGAAGAAAAACTCTTGAAAACACGGTTAGAATGGCACCGCAAATTCACTACATCGCTGGCCATATTGGTCATGTTCTTAATTGGCGCACCCCTAGGAGCCATCATTAAGCGCGGGGGATTTGGTATACCCGTTGTTGTGGCCGTGTCGTTTTTTATCTTGATGTATATCATGAGCCAACAAGGCGACAAGATGGCGAAGGAAGGAAAATTGATACTAGAAATAGGCGCATGGATTTCAAATACGATACTTACCTTGATTGGATTGTATTTTCTTCGCATTGCCGTGAATGATTCGCGCCTTTTTGAAGCGGATAATTATTTGGTCCTGTGGGGTCGATTCAAGCAAAAATGGCAACGTGCGAATTGATTTGTATTTCTAATTAAATAAGCGTACTTTTGTGGATTAATTTTTCAAACACTATAAACTGGTAAAAGATGTATTTGTCACCCGAAGTAAAAGAAGAGATTTTCGAATCAAAAGGGAAAGCAAAGTCTAAGATCGATACTGGTTCTGCTGAGTCGCAAATTGCGTTATTCACATTCAGAATCAATCACTTGACTGAGCACTTAAAGAAAAACAAAAAAGACCATAGCACGCGCTTAGGACTTTTAAAATTAGTAGGTAAGCGTCGTCGTTTACTGGATTATTTAACTCGTACTGATATTTCACGTTACCGTGCGATTATCGCTGAGTTAGGAATTCGTAAGTAATAAATTCAGCAGGGTTCCATGTCCATGGAGCCCTGTTTAATTTGATTTACCCCGTTTGAACTCATCAAACATTACACTTCTTCACGCGAGGTTGCGTGAAAATTTTATCCGAAACGTATGTCATTTAACATCATTACAAAGCATATTTCGATGCCAGATGGCAAGGAAGTCCAAATTGAAACTGGCAAATTAGCCAAGCAAGCGGATGGAGCTGTTGTCATTAAGTCAGGAAATATGATGTTGCTAGCCACTGTGGTAGCAAACAAAGAGGCCAAAGAAGGAGTTGATTTCCTTCCATTATCTGTTGACTATCAAGAGAAATTTGCGTCTAACGGACGTATTCCAGGTTCTTTCTTAAAAAGAGAGGCCCGTTTATCCGATTATGAAATTCTTATCTCACGTCTAGTAGACCGTGCATTGCGTCCTACATTCCCAGATGATTACCATGCGGATGTTCAAGTTTTGATCAATCTAATTTCAGCTGATGCTGAAGTTTTACCAGATGCTTTCGTAGGTTTAGCAGCTGCTGCCGCTTTGGCAGTATCTGATATTCCTTTCAACGGACCTATTTCTGAGGTGCGTGTAGCGAAAATCAACGGTGAATATAAAGTTAACCCAAGTGTTAGCGAGTTAGTAGGTGCTAGCCTTGAATTAATCGTTGCTGCGAATGCAAACGATATTTTGATGGTAGAAGGCGAGGGCGACGAAGTTTCTGAAACAGAAATGTTAGAAGCTTTGAAAGTAGCGCACGATGCAATCAAAATCCAATGTAAAGCATTAAACGAATTAACAGAAGCTTGCGGAAAAACGGAGAAACGTACGTATTCTCACGAATCACACAACGAGGAGTTGCGTGCTGAATTGTGGAAAAACTACTACGAGAAATATTTAGCCGTAGCTAAATTAGCTAATCCAAAGAAAGACGAGCGTAAAGCTGGTTTCAAGGCAATCGTTGACGAATTTATCGCCAGCTTGCCTGAAGATCATTTAGTTAATCTTTCCTTAGCAAAAACTTATTTACACGACATCGAGAAAGAAGCTGCTCGTCAATTAGTTTTGCAAGAGCGCTATCGTTTAGATGGTCGTAAATTGAACGAGATTCGTCAAATTACCTGTGAGGTAGATTATTTACCTACACCACACGGTTCTTCGGTGTTTACGCGTGGAGAAACGCAATCATTGACAACTGTTACCTTGGGAACGAAGATGGATGAGCAAATCATCGATCAACCAATGACACAGGGATACAATAAATTCATGTTACACTATAACTTCCCAGGTTTCTCAACAGGAGAAGTTAAGCCAAACCGTGGCGTTGGACGTCGTGAAGTAGGTCATGGTAACTTGGCTATGCGTGCAATTCGTAAGGTTCTTCCAAAAATGGAAGATTTCCCTTACACGTTACGTGTTGTTTCTGACATCTTAGAATCTAATGGTTCTTCATCTATGGCTACCGTTTGTGCGGGTACATTAGCCTTAATGGATGCGGGTGTGAAAATTAAAGCGCCTGTTTCTGGTATCGCCATGGGTTTAATCTCAGATGCAAAAACTGGAAAATATGCCGTTCTTTCTGATATTTTAGGAGATGAAGATCACTTAGGTGATATGGACTTCAAAGTAACAGGTACCGAAAACGGTATTACTGCTTGCCAAATGGACATTAAAGTGCAAGGTTTGTCATACGAAGTTTTAGCTGAAGCGTTAACGCAAGCAAAAGAAGGTCGTTTACACATCTTGAATGAAATGAAAAAGGCAATGCCTGCAGTTCGTGAAGAATTCAAGCCACAAACTCCGCGTGCTACTGTCATTAAGATCCAAAAAGATCAAATCGGTTCCGTAATCGGGCCAGGTGGTAAAGTCGTTCAAGATATCCAAAAACAATCAGGTGCAACGGTAACCATCGAAGAAAAAGAAGATGGTGGCTATGTAAGCATTTTCTCTTCCAATGGAGAGGCGATGGCTCACGCAGTGCGCATGGTGAAAGGAATTGTTACACTTCCAGAAGTAGGCGAGATCTACGAAGGTAAAGTGAAAAACATCCAAGCTTTTGGTGCTTTCGTTGAATTCTTACCTGGAAAAGATGGTTTATTGCATATCTCTGAAATTTCATGGGATCGCATCGAAACAATGGACGGTGTCTTCAAAGAAGGCGATAAAGTTCAGGTTAAATTAGTAGAAGTAGATAAGAAAACCGGTAAATACCGTCTTTCTGCCAAAGCACTTCTTCCAAAGCCAGAAGCAAACGCTGAATAAATTATTCATGGGCAAAAGAATCGAAACCTTTTGCCCATTCAATCTGTTGTAAGATCCTATGAGACAGCTAAAAATTAGCAAACAAATTACCAACAGGGAAAGTCAATCACTTGACAAATACCTGCAGGAAATCGGTAAGGTGGATTTATTGACACCGGATGAAGAGGTAATACTCGCACAAAAGATCCGCGAAGGAGACCAGTTATCATTGGAACGTTTGACGAAAGCCAATTTACGTTTTGTGGTTTCTGTAGCTAAACAATACCAAAATCAAGGTTTAAGCCTTGGTGACTTAATTAACGAAGGAAACTTAGGTTTGATCAAAGCAGCCCAACGTTTTGACGAAACCCGTGGATTTAAATTTATCTCCTACGCCGTATGGTGGATTCGCCAATCCATCTTACAAGCTTTGGCAGAACAATCTCGTATCGTTCGTTTGCCATTAAATCGCGTAGGTTCCCTAAATAAAATCTCGAAAACGTTTTCTGAACTCGAGCAAAAATTTGAACGTGAGCCATCTCCAGAAGAATTAGCCGAAGTATTGGAAATTTCTACCGGTGAGGTTGTTGACACACTGAAAATCTCAGGTCGTCACGTATCCATGGATGCACCTTTCGTTCAAGGAGAAGAAAATTCATTATTAGACGTTTTGGAAAATGATTCAGAAGACAAGCCAGATTCTGGTTTGATCAATGATTCATTACGCCGGGAGGTTCAACGCGCATTATCTACGTTAACCCAACGTGAAGCTGATGTCGTTACATTATATTTTGGCTTAAATGGTGAGCACGCGATGACCCTAGAGGAAATCGGTGAAAAATTCAACCTAACGCGCGAACGCGTAAGACAAATTAAAGAGAAAGCGATTCGCCGCCTCCGTCATACGTCACGTAGCAAAGCCCTAAAAACGTATCTTGGATAAATTTTAAAAGCCTCTTATGAGGCTTTTTTTTGCGATGGCATACCCAGAAGGACTTGTAGATTTGATTGAGAACTTGCACCAACAAGGTGTAAATGAAGCAGTTATATGCCCAGGTTCGCGTAATGCACCGATCATGCTAGCCTTAGTTCGCCACGGCGGATTTCGCTGCTATTCTATTTCCGATGAACGTTCTGCTGGTTTCTTTGGTCTCGGTCGCGCATTAAAAACCAAAAGACCTGTCATTATTTGTTGCACCTCAGGTTCAGCCGGACTTAATTTTGCTCCAGCTGTCGTTGAGGCATTCTTCCAAGAAATTCCGCTCATTGTTTTAACCGCAGACCGACCAGCCGAGTGGATTGGCCAGTGGGATGGACAAACAATCTATCAAGAAAATCTATTTGGAAAGCATGTCAAACATGCCGAAAGCTTCAATCCGTTTCAACCAAATCAGCTCGTGGAAAAAGCCATGGCATTTCCACAAGGGCCCGTACACATGAATGTGCCCATCACTGAGCCGTTTTATCCAACTAACGGAGAGGCATTACCGCAAATTCGGGAACCTCAGGCCATTGAAGCCCATAAAACACCTGAATTGGATACCGATTTTCAGGTAAAACAAGGTGCTTCACTACTAATTACTGTCGGCCAAAGACCATTCAATCAGGCTGAGAATGATTTTTTTGCCCAATTGGCACTAAATGGAATACCTGTTATTGGGGATGCAACGGCTAATCTGCCGGCGGAATGCCAACTGCACCATGATTTAATTTGGGCGAATGAGGTAAATTTACCTTCATTCCAACCGGAGTTTCATATTCATTTTGGTAAATCGTTTGTTAGCAAACGCATTAAACAATTTCTGAGAACCTATAAGCCAACGGCCTCCTGGTTGGTGCACCCAAATCCCATCGGAAAACCAGATCCATTTCAGTGTCTAACTCGCGTGGTTCGTGCGGAAACAATTTCGGTCTTAACGTCATTGTGTCAACAAACCCTGAGGGGGGTATCGGCTGTAAATAGTGCAAAAAACAGGGTGGAAGCGATACAGGAAGCATATTTCAAGAAAGAAAGCTGGTCTGAATTGGCTATTTATAATCACTTGATTGGCGCCATGGACTCGCCAAATTCGGAGGTTCATGTCGCAAATTCATTGGCCATTCGGTATATCAACTGGACAGAAAATATATTTACACAATCTGAGGTATTTTCAAACCGAGGGACTAGTGGCATCGATGGATGTTTGAGTACAGCTATAGGTGCGAGCCAACAAACCAATAAATTGGTCATTTCCCTCATTGGTGATGTGGCATTTCAATATGACCGCAATGCGCTATGGAATGCGTATGTAGGTGCTAATGTGCGCATTATCATCTTCAATAATTCTGGGGGAGGAATTTTTGGAATATTGGATGGAGCCAAAGACCTACCTGAACTGGATGAATTCATGGTAACTAAGCAAGTATTTCGTGCAAAAAATACAGCTTTAGATGCTGGAATCGACTATTTTGAAGCGTATGATTGGAATGAATTGCACCAACAAATGCAGCACTTTTTCGAGCCGAGTGATCGCGGAAAAATCTTAGAAATTTTCACCGATTCTGCTGTGAATACTCAGGAATTACAAGCTTATATGCGCTTATTCAAGCATTGATTTTTTCTGAATTCGCTCCCAATTCTTCACATATAATGGGTTTTTAGGGTCAACAGCTAACGCTTTTTGAACATATTGCTTGGCTAATTCCCAGTGCATCCGCTGTATCTCCACATAACCTAGATTATTATAAATCAGGTCTTGGTATTTTCCTTGACGCAACGCGCGTTTGAACATCTTTTCTGCTAAATCTAATTGATTCAACTCCTGAAACACCACACCTTGATTGATCATCGTTTCAACCGATAGAGAATCAATAGCTAATGCACGATCATAGGAAACCATCGACTCATTCCACATCTCCTTTTGCATTTGAATATTGCCATGAAGTGTCCAATTTGCTGCAGAATCAGGGAAATTCTTAACTAGTTTCGCTGATTCAGATAAGGCTAAATCGTATTTTTCTAGGGTTTGAAGGGTTTCGGCCAACTTGAACAGGGCAGGAGCAAATTTGGAATCTTGGGCGTAGGCTTTTGTAAAATCAGCTAAAGCCTCATCATGCTTTTCGAGCTGCTGGTACACTAATCCTCGATTATAATACGCATCTGGGAAAACTTCTTGTTTCTCAATGGATTCGTTATACCATTTAATGGATTCAAAATATTCCTTCTCTTTAAATTTGGCATTACCGCGCAGAAAAAAATCAGATGCTTCTTTTTTTGAGGTATCTGATTGACAAGACACAGTTAAAATCGCAAACATGCATAAAACGAGGTACCTCATAATGGATATAATTTTTATCTTTGTGCCTCAAATTTAATTAAATAAGATGGCATACGCAGAAATGTTGACCGATAAAGGGTTAATGAAAATCGAATTTTATACAGAAGATGCTCCGATTCACGTGAAAAATTTCATTGATCTTTCGGAGAAGGGCTTTTATGATGGAGTAATTTTTCACCGAGTTATTGCTGATTTCGTAGTACAAGGGGGCGACCCAACCGGAACTGGAGCAGGTGGTCCAGGTTATTCAATCCCATGTGAATTAACTGGAAATAATCAATTCCATGATCGTGGAGTACTTTCAATGGCACATCGTGGACCAAATACAGGTGGTTCTCAGTTTTTCATTTGCCACTCTCGTAACAATACGGCACACTTAGATCGCAAGCATACGTGTTTCGGTAAGGTTGTTGAAGGTCTTGATGTAATCGATCAAATCCGCGAAGGCGATGTGATTCAAAGCGTTAAAATCATTCACGACTAATGCATTTTATCAAGGAAATACCTAATGACTCCATGCGCATTTCGCTTTTCGAATGGAACTCGAAGTACATTTTGAAATTCGAAACCCCGCATTTGGAACAGAGTTATAAATACTCCGTCATGGACTTTTCCTCCCAAAAAGAAATAGAGGAGCTGGCATCCAGCTCCTCCTTTCAAAAATTTGTCATTGAGACCTTTCAGTCGATGTATGCCGAAAAGGCAAAGTACATCGATTAATTACCTCCTAACCACTTATGACGCAATTTCAATTGTGCGTCACTCGGTTTTTCAACGGATTGAATTGCAAAAGATTTGAGTGGAGTTTGACTAATTGTTAGATCAAACGTACGTTCCATGCCATCACGTTTCACACGAAATTTCAATACATCACCTACTTTTTTGTCGGCAAGCAACTTATCCACCCCAGCAAAATCCACTTGATTTACTTGCACGATCTCATCGCCCACATTTAATCCTGCTACGAATGCTGGACCTGCTTTATAAATCGAAGTAACCCGACCAGCCATGGCATTAAATCCTGCAAATGGAATTGATTTACCTGTATTGACATCAGACCACGAATAACCAAATTGGCCAAATAATCCAGCATAATCAGGTGTTTTAACACCATAAATCGATTCTTTAAAGAAAGTAGCGGCAGAAGTTCCCGCAACAGTCGTAAATGCATTTTCAAGTTCCGCATCCGTAAATCCGCGACCTTGTTTCAAATAATACGTTTGATATAAAAGTTTGAAAACATCGTCTAATGAATGAGCACCTTTAGTTTGGCTGATGATCCACATATTCAAAACCCCACCCAATAAAGATCCTTTGTCATAATAAGAAACAGTTGAATTGCGTGAATTCTCATTAGGACGGTAATATTTGATCCAGGCATCCCAGCTTGCCTCAGCGGCTGATTCCACCTGATTTCCTGGCGTATTCTCAACACCCGAAATTTCCTCAGCTAAAGCTTTAATGTAATCTGCCGTAGAAACCATACCCGTACGCTGATTAATCACATCAGCATAATAGCTCGTAATGCCTTCTGAGAACCACAAATTGTGTGTATAATTCTCATTTTCGTAGTCAAAAGGTCCTAAAGTTTTAGGACGAATGCGCTTTATATTCCATAAATGAAAATACTCATGGGCCAATAAGTTCATAATTCCCTGGTAACCTTTTGTCGTTTCATAATTAGAACGCGTTACCTGGCAAGTAGTTGAATATAAGTGTTCCAACCCGCCACCACCGCGGTTTAAATTATGGATGATGAACAAATAGTGATCGCAAGGATGTTCGCCAACTACTTTTTGTGCTTCCTCCGCCATCTTCTTTACATCGGATAAGAATTTAACCGAATCGACTTTCGCAGGACCATAAAAGGCAATTTGATGGGGAATATTATTCACCTTAAAATCCCAAACCTTGTGGTTTCCAATTTCAATAGGTGAATCAATTAATTCATCTAAGTCCTTTGCAACATAATTAAAGCCACCCACATTTTTTAGGGCAGTTGACACCCGTTTAAAGTCTTTATGCGGAACAATACTAAGTTCCTGCGGTTCTTTGGCCCATTTGGCCACATATAATAATACACTAGCTGGATTGATGTAACCGTGCGCATCATCTAAAAACGACGTGCGGACAGAAAGTTCAAATGCATAGACTTGGTACTTAACTTGAACTTGTTTCATACCAGGCTTCAAGGAAATGCGCCAGGTGTTTTTTGAGATTTTGTCAATAGGCAAGGTATTACCTTGTGCAGTTGCATGTACTTGTTCCACATTACGTGCGAATTCACGAATAAGATAGGAGCCAGGTGTCCAAGCAGCCATCTTCAAATCGATGTATTTTGCTGTTTCCTTACTAACATCTAAGGTAGTTGTCACTTCAAAGTAATGGGATTGAGGGTTGGACATTTGAACGAGATGCTTAATCGGAGCGGCACTTAGTTCAAATCCCAGAAATAATAGGCTTAGGATTACTAATTTCTTAAGATACATTGATTTAAAGTTTATTAGGATGAAATAGAAAACCTAAAATTAGTAAAATAGGCCGTATCTCCTAAGAAATAGCTATTAATTGGTAGGGAGCACCTAAAATAAATCAAAAGCCTCAAACAATAATTTAAAAGAAAAATCGTATTTTTGATTCAATGTGCATGTTGTAAACATTTTCAAATGAATAACCATTCAAGATCGATTCGCTGGGTCTCAGCTTTCTTTTTTTTCTGCGTGAGCTTGGGGGCCTTTGGCCAACAAACACTTAGTTTCAAAGATCATACATTACATTTTCGTCAGGCCAAAGAATACTTTGATGCAAAGAATTATGTGGCTGCACGAGAAGAATTCAATGCCTATCTCGGAAGTATTGAACCATTAAGTAATGAGCAAGCTGGGCAAAGGGTTTTAGCTGAATATTACATGACGATGTGTTCCTTATACATGAGCCAGCCTGAGGCCGAGATTTTAGCCGAGCGTTTTGTAGCAAATAATCCAGAACATCCTCAAGCAATTAAGTTGTTACGTGGCATTGGTACATTTTTCTATGACAATGGCGATTATGCCAAAGCCGTAAAATACCTGAGCAAATCATCTGAAACCAATCTAGAAGCTAAATATAAATTAGCCGTTTCGTATTACGAACTCAAAAACTTCACCGAAGCCTTGCCTTATTTTAATGAGATAAAAGTAGAGCAGGAAGAAGAATATGCGCTTTCTGCTGCATATTATGCCGCGGTAATTCAATTCAACGACAAGCGTTATGCTGATGCTGCACCAGATTTCCAAAAGGCGGAAGCAAGTAGCAAGTACCGTCGGGAAATTCCCAATTGGATTGCGCTTTGCTATTTCAACCAATCAAAATTCAATGAATTATTGAATTACGCAGAACCCATACTCGTAAAAAAGAATTCCGGTTACCGATTAGATGAATTATCTCAGCTCGTGGCTGATGTACAATTTAAACTTGAGCGGTTTGAAAAAGCAGCTAAAAGTTATGATGTGCTAATCAAGGCAACAGGAAATAAAATCAATCCAACTTCTCAATATCGCTTAGGCTATTCATTATACCGCATTAAAAAGTTTAATGAGGCAGCTACCCAATTGAAAGGTTTAGCAAGTCAAAAAGACTCTTTGGGTCAATATGCTGCATTTACACTTGCACTTGCACAATTAAATGCGGGAAATTTGGCGGCTACGCTAGAAGCATTTGATTTGGCCAAAAACCTAAGTTTTAATACCCAAATTCAAGAAGAAGCTTATTATAACCACGCTAAAGTACAGTTAGATTTAGGGCGAGCATCAGAAACCATTCAAGAGATTCAGGCTTTCAATGCGAAATTTCCAAAAAGTAAATTCACAGAAGAGGCGGTAGAATTAGTTGCTGATGCGTTTTTACATGCCGACAACCTAAAGGTGGCCTTAGAATATTTGCAAGGATTAACGAATCGATCTCCTAAATTAAACGAGGCTTACCAGACATTAAGTTATAATTTAGGTGTTCGTGCCTACAATGAGGAACATTTTGATGAGGCGATAAAGCTATTTGATATTTCGATTAATACCCCTCAAAAGGCTCAATACACGCAATTGGCCTTACTAGGAAAAGCAGAGACGCTATCTCAGTTAAAGCAGTTTGAAGAAGCTATCGAATTATATAATCCCTTGCTGACTGGCAAAGGACAAACCGAAGATTTCATCCAACAAGTTCGCATGGGTCTTGCGTTCGCCTATTTTAATACGAAAGATTTCACAAAAGCGAATAATCTTTTCAAGGCCTATGTCGATCGATTAAAAGCAGCGCCTAACTCGAAAAACAATCCTGCCATCTTAATTCGATTAGCTGACACGTATTTGATTTCACGTAAATATCAAGATGCGTTGACCTATTATTCACAAGCTGCAGAAATCGCTAAAACTGAAAAAGATTATGCCTTGTATCAAAAGGGAATGACGCTTAGTTATTTGAACCGGGATGCAGAAGCAAGACAAACCTTCAAGCAGGTTCGAATGAATTTTCCAGATTCTAAATTCGCCGAAGATGCCATTTTCCAAGAGAACATCTTATTGTTTAATGGACATAAGTACAAAGAGGCGATTGCAGGCTTTACAGAAATAATTGATGCCAAAACCAAGAGTGAGTACCTAGCGCAATCGATTTTAAAACGTGCTCAAGCGTATACAAATAATGAGCAATTTGAATTAGCGCTTGCGGATTACAAACGCATTATCAATGAATTCTCTGCTGACAAAATTGCCAAAGATGCATTGATCGGCTTGCAAGAGAATTTAATTAAAGTGGGTCGTCCAGAAGAATTTGGCCAAGTATTGGAGAATTACCAAGCAAGTCATGCGTCTGAATCCAACGATGCTGAGGCTATGGATTTGAAATATAGTGCAGCAAAGGGTATTTATGATGGTAAGAAATTTGACAAAGCAATTCCAGCCTTGAAGGATTTTGTGACCAAATATCCAACAGACGAGAATGTCGTGGAAGCCTATTTTTTAATTGCGGATGCGGCAGATCAAATCAAGGATTCCACGGAGGCAGTTGCTGCCTATAAAAAAGTTATTGAACAAAATGCACACCCACAAGTAAATAAAGCCATTTTACGTACGGCTGAATTAGAATTCAACTTAGGTAATTACCAGTCATCTGTGAATTACTACCGGATGCATCAGGCAAAAATCAAAGAACCTGAAAATGTATTAATGGGCTACACCCAAATCTTTAACGCTTTCTATGCAGCTAAGAATTTAGATTCAGTTGGCAAAGTGATTTTAGAGGTTGAACCTTTAGACTTGTATTCGACAATAGAATTAGCAACGATGAGTCGTAAACTTGCGGATTCCTATTCGGATAGTACGCAAATAGGTCAGCGAAATGAATGGTTAACTAAAACAATCGCTTTAGATAAAAATGATATTGGGGGTGAAGCGCAAATTGAATTTGCCTTGCAATTAAGTCAAGCAGGAAAATACAAAGAGTCAAATGAAATGATTACCACGAAATTCAAAAATGAATTTGCGGATGTTTCAGATGGCGTCATTGGTAAAGCCTATGTATTGTTGGCCGACAACTTTGTGTCCCTTAAAAATTTAGCACAAGCGCGAGCAATCTTAAAATCGATTATTGATAACTCAACGGATAATGCGATTGTAGAAGTGGCCAAAACGAAATTAAAAAGCTTACCCCTTAAATAAGAGAACATGAAAATTGAAATGAACGCAAAATCAATCATCCTTTGCAGCTTATTTGGAATCTTAGGGGTACAAGTACAGGTCTTGGCTCAAGATAAGAAAGAGGGAAATATTCAGAATGATGATATCATTTTAGAGAAGGAGCGTAAAATTGTACTCCAGCCACAAATTTCGCGCAATTTCGAACCCTTAACTGAAATTGAAAATGCGCAAAAAGGGCGCAAAATGAAGTACGAATTTTTTGATCGTCGGTGGGAAACAGCCAACAAAACGATTTTAACCACTTCTGTCATTGGTCCTCGTACAGGAGATGAATTAGTTTCTTCTTTTGGTCCAAAGTTTAAAAACTTAGTTAAAATTGGCGCTGGTAATTTCGGACATACTGTTTTGAATGGCCATTTTGGATTTAATCCAAAAGAAACTCAATTTCATGGATTATACATTAATCATGATGCTAATCGACGTGGGCCTGTTGGTGGTGGAAATTCAGGGCGGAATGAAAACGAAGTAAAAGCGTATTCAAAAACCTTTACAGGTCAATATTTATTGGATGGTCAAATCAGCTTCAGACGTACTGGGAATAATTATTATGGGCGTGATGAGAAAATTTTTGATGGCAGTGGAACAATCCGTGATTTAGCTATAACATACAACAAGTTCAATTATGCGGGTAGTATTTCTAATGCAAAGAAAGATGCCAAATTTGATTACATCGCAACCTCCGGATTAACTTATTTAAGCACAAATTACAATACGCGTGAATGGATTTGGGATAGCAAAATTCAATCTATCTTACATGTGAACGATAATTTGTCGGCCTATTTAGTTGGTGAAATGAACATGTCAGAAAACACATTTGGCCAAACAAATCGCCGGGAGTTATACCGGATTAAGCCTAGTTTCCTATACAAGAATAATCGCTTGTCGGTGACTGCAGGAATTAATTTAGCGAATGAGAAAGATAGATTGTTAGGTGTAAATAAGACACGTTTATTCCCCATTGTAAAATTGGATGTGAAGCCTACCGACTTTATACATGTGTTCGTGGGCTTAGGGGGTGAAACTTATTTCAATTCATTGAATCAGTTTGTTGGTGAGAATAATTGGATGGCTCAACAAGTTAACTTGCGTAATACGGTTCAGACATCAAATATTTATGGTGGGGTAAAGGGCTCAAATGAACGCAACTTAGATTTTGAAATGAAAGTTTCCTATTCTGAATTCAGCGATTTGGCGTTTTTTGTTCCAGCGACCGATTCAACTCGATTTGATATTGCATACGCGGGAGGGGAAAAGAAAGTACAGGTATTGAATTTGTCGGGACAAATCAATTATCAAACCTTCGATAAGGTTTTATCAATTCTAAAATACGACTACAATCAATTTACCAATATTAATATTGCGGATGGAAAGGCGATTTCGAGACCATTGTTGAGTTTATCATTTACGAATTCAATCACCTTTAAAGATCGTATCATTGTATCGCCTGACTTATTCTATATAGGCGGACTTTATGGTATGCAAGCTAAAACGGGCAAATCCGTCAAAATGGATGACATTATTGATTTGAATTTGAAAGTAAATTATTTGATCACAAAAAAATTCAATGCCTCTGTCAGTGCAAATAATTTGTTGGGTAAAGAATATCAACGATATTTGAACTATGCTACCCAAGGACTTAATTATACGGTAGGTGTAGCTTATTCTTTTTAGTCAATATGCAAGAAACGATTGTATCCCTTATTGAAGAATCTTTACTCAACTATGATTGCGTGGTAATTCCGCAGTTTGGTGGTTTCGTTCTAAATACAAAAGATTTTACATTTGATGATTCGACTTCGACTATTTACCCAAAACGTAAATGGGTTGCCTTTAATGAGCGTTTACGATCGGATGATGGCGTCTTAGCCATGGCATTAGCTCAAAAAGAAGGATTAAAACAAAAAGATGCCTTTAAAGCCATACATGATTTTGCCCTTGCATTAAATCAGCGAATTCAAGCAGGTGAGGAGGTTATTTTGGGGAAAGTTGGGACATTCACCTTGCAGAATGAATCAAAAATCACCTTTGAACCTAATCCTGATACTAATTTTGATTTAGCTCAATTTGGTCTTTTACCTGTACAAATAAAGCCAAAGGCTCAAAAGCCGGTATTAATTTCTAATCCAGTTGTAGAATCAATGACCGATGCTGCACCTGTGGTTGCTGAGGAAAAACAAAAGCGAGTATCAGTTAAGTTTTATACCTATGTGATCTTGGCATTTATGCTAGGGGGGACCGCAGCTTATTATTTAACAGAGCCAAATTCGCGGTATGTTAATAGTTCGATGAGTCCATTGACTATTAAGATTAAGAAAAAAGAAAAAGTGGCCACGCCAGTAGTTGTTGCTAAATCGGTTACTACTACTACACCCGAGGTAGAGCAATCAGTTGAAAAAGTAGAACCTATCCCTTCAGACGAAATTTATTTAGTCGCTGCAAGTTTTTTGACAGAGGAAAAAGCAGCCCTTTGTCAGTCGGAATTAGTCAGCAAGGGCTTTACTGACGTCGAAATCATTGAAAAAGAAGCAGGAGAGAAGCATTTCCGGGTGAGTGTAGGCCGCGTAGCTAATTTTGATTTAGGTTATCAAAAAGCCGCTGAATTAAAGAAAGACAAGAAATTAGATATTTGGGTGTTTAAAAAACAATAGTACCTATGAGCTTAGCATATTCAGATAAAAAGTTCGAAAAAAGCAATCAGCGTAAGGCTTTAGCCATAACCTTAGCGATTAATACCCTGTTGTTTTTGCTGATTTGGCAGGTAAAAATTTGGAATGATTCACCCAATCCGCCGGCAATCCCTGTGGAAGATGCAGGTATGGGAGAAATCAGTTTTGAACAAGAACCACCGGCTCCAGCCCCAGCTCCCCAAAAACAAGAATTAACTCAATCAACAGCTGATGCCGTTCAAACGACATCAACACCTGCCTTAACGAGTAACGTAGCTAGCCCAGTAACCGTTAAAGCCCAACCGCCGGTGCCCGTAGAACCGAAAGAGGTGGAGGAGCCAGTGGACTTATCTTTAACTCTTGGCAAACGTAGTCCAAAAGCTGGTTCTGCTTCTGGAGCAGGTGGTGGCACAGGAACAGGTGCTGGATCTGGAAAAGGTTTAGGAACCGGTCTTGGTGGCGGTGGACGTGGATCTGGAAACGGAACTGGGCAAGGTGAGGGTAAAATTGCTCAAGATTGGACATTTGATACCAAGGCTTTAAATGGTATAGACAACGGATCTGAAACAGGGGAAATTACCTTTTTCATTCGGATCAACGAACGCGGTAATGTCACGGAGATTAGAATTGACCGAACAAACGTCAAACTTTCTTTAGCAGAACGTTATAAAAAACTCATCAAAAATTCCCGTTTTTATCCACGCAGTGAAGGTATTTCACGCGGTGCGAGTGGATTTAAAACGATCAAAATTGTCCCTACAAACTAATTCAGGCTATTTTGACTGGTATGACTTACGAGGAGGTTGTCAACTTCTTATATGCCCAACTTCCTGTATTTCATCGGGAAGGTAAAAAAGCGTTCAAGCCAGGATTAGGGAATATTCAACAATTGGCGGCTCAGTTAGGTAATCCCCAACAGCATTTTAAAAGCTTACATATTGCAGGTACAAATGGAAAGGGGAGTTCATCCCATTTTATGGCTTCTATCTTGCAGGAGCAAGGATTTCGAGTTGGCCTATATACATCTCCGCATTTAAAATCATTTACAGAGCGAATTAAAGTCAATGGAAAGGAAGTTTCCAAAGAATGGGTGGTTGCATTTTTCCAGAAACATCAAGACTTAATTTCTGAAATCAGACCTAGTTTTTTCGAATGGACAGTCCTTATGGCCTTTGCCTATTTCCAGGAACAAGGTGTGGATTATGCAATCATTGAAACAGGATTGGGTGGACGGTTGGATTCGACAAATATCATTGAGCCTATAGCGACGTATATCACGAACATAGGCTATGATCACCAAGATATTCTTGGGGATACCTTAACAGAAATTGCTTCGGAAAAAGCAGGAATTATAAAAAGCCAGATTCCGATACTCATTAGCGAAAGACAAGAAGAAATTCAAGCAGTTTTTGAAGCCACGGCACTGGAACGTAATGCCCCGCTTCAATTTGCAACTGATGTGGTAAAGATTTCACAGGTGAGCCAAAACGGTTTGGAGTTACACTTGATGGCACGTACGGAAGTTTGGGGTGATTTAGAGATTATAAGTCCTTATGCTGGCGCGTATCAGGTGCATAACATACGTGGCGTCATTGCCTGGTGTGCTCAATTGAGTAAAATGCATGTTTTACAACTGACAGCACGTTCAGTTCAACGGGGAATTCAATTGGCAAGAGAAAATACCCAATTACGTGGAAGGTGGGAGATTATAGGTCGAGAACCTTGGGTGGTAGCAGACACCGCACATAATGCATCTGGAATTACGGAGGTATTAGGTCAAGTGGCTAAAATGAAAATAGCTCAGCTTCATATCATTTTGGGGATGGTCGCTGATAAGGATTTGGATCGTGTGTTAGGTTTGTTTCCAACAGATGCGCAGTATTATTTCACCCAGGCATCGAATCCGAGAGCCTTATCAGCCAATGAACTTCAAGCTAAGGCAAATATCTTCGGATTGCAGGGTAAGACATTTACCAATGTCAATCTCGCTTTAGCTGCAGCACGCAAGACGCAGGCAGATTTTATATTAATTACAGGAAGCACCTATATGGTTGCTGAAATAGCTGAATAGATTTTGAGTCGAAGAAAAACATACAAATACGAATGGGCTGAGGCTTTGGCCAATGTCATTCAAAGTCCCAAAGATTTTTTTGAGCATTGCCAAGGAAAATGGCTTGCTGAATATTTCCAAAATTCAAATCCGATTGTCTTAGAGCTGGGGTGTGGCCGAGGAGAATACACGAATGGATTGGGCCAGTTATTCCCAGATAAAAATTTTATAGGGATTGATATTAAAGGAGATCGTCTCGCAGCAGGTGGAAGGCAGGCGGAAAGTATGCAACTAAAGAATGTTGCCTTTTTACGAATTCAAATTCAATTTATTGAAGACTTCTTTTTGCCAAATGAGATTGATGAAATTTGGATCACTTTTCCAGATCCACGAATGAAGGACCGGGATGAGAAGAAGCGCTTGACTTTTCCGTTCTTCCTCAAGAAGTATTTACGCTTACTAAAACCTGGAGGGATTATACATTTGAAAACGGATTCAGAACCGTTCTTCGATTATTCGCTGGAGCAGTTTCATGCGCACCAACTACCTATATTGGCCGAAACAAAGGATTTATATACTTCGGAATGGAATGAAGATCATTTTGGGATAAAGACCCGGTTTGAAAAAATTTGGTACGATAAAGGATTTACAATCAATTATGCGCGAGTAGAAAACAAAAAAGAGGCATAAGCCTCTTTTTTGTTACCAATATGTAGTTCGAATTATCCTACGCGAGCGATCAAATCTGCTGCACGAGAAGAATATCCAAATTCGTTGTCATACCAACCAACAACTTTCACTAGGTTACCCATCGCTGTTGTTAATTTAGAATCCAAGATACATGAGTGTGGATTTCCGATGATATCGATAGAAACGATTTCGTCTGTTGTAAATTCCAAGATACCTTTCATTGGACCATCAGCAGCAGCTTTCAAAGCAGCATTGATTTCAGCCACAGTAGCATCTTTCTTCAATACAGCTGTAAAGTCTGTTACAGAACCATCTGGAGTAGGAACACGCATCGCGTTTCCGTCTAATTTACCTTTCAAGTGTGGTAAAACTAAACCTACTGCTTTTGCAGCACCTGTAGATGTTGGAATGATTGAATAAGCAGCAGCACGAGAACGACGTAAATCGGAGTGAGGTGCATCTTGCAAATTCTGATCAGCTGTATAAGCGTGAACAGTAGTCATAAATCCTTTTTCGATACCGAATGCGTCATCTAAAACCTTAGCCATTGGAGCTAAACAGTTTGTCGTACAAGAAGCATTTGAGATAATTGTCATATCATCCGTTAATGTATCATCATTAACACCTAATACAACTGTAGGAATATCACCTTTAGCAGGAGCGGAGATAATAACTTTACGCGCACCAGCTGTTAAATGTTGGCCAGCACCATCTTGATCAATAAAACGACCTGTTGATTCTAATACAACATCGATTCCTAAAGCACCCCAAGGTAATTGTTTTGGATCACGCTCAGCAAAAGCTTTGATTACGTGACCGTTGACAGTAATGCTATCTGCATCTGAAGTAACAGTTCCGTTAAAACGTCCGTGTACTGAATCGTACTTTAACAAGTGTACTAAAGTAGCGTTGTCAGTTAAATCGTTGATTGCAACGATTTCTACATTTTCTTTTTCCAATAAACGACGGAAAGTAAGTCGACCGATGCGACCAAAACCATTAATGGCAACTTTAATTTTTCTCATTGAATGAATTAATTTGATTTCCTTATTAAAATCAAAAATAGCCAATTAATAGAATAATTCCAAGAATAGTACGAAAATACCTTGATTTAAACGTTTTAAATCCATATTAAACAATTGTAAATCGAACAAATCCAATTTAGTCAAAATGCTAATTATGGTATTTTTTTGATAAATTTGCCTCGGATACGTTTTTTATTCAAAAATATTTTGCATATTTGAGTATGGAAATGCTTCGCAAATCGAGTGGGGCAGGGGAGTGACAGAATGTCACTTGTTTATTTGGCTAATTTTCAAGCCTTTTTACACAAAACATTATTTGGAACAAATTATCAACTAACTGATAATCAGTAAGTTAGCTAATTAAAGTTGAAGTTAAATTCTTGGTGGAAAATTGGCATTTTTGTGGCCTAATTACGCCCAATCAAGATTTATTTAGCTGAAGAGTCGAGATAAAAATCTTTTATTGGTAATTTGCACTTCTAAATTTTTGCATACATATTTTATGAATTCAGTAGAACAAATCATTTTATCGGCCTGGGACAAACCCGAGACAAGAAATACCCCAGAAGTTATCGCGGCGATCGAACAAGTAGTAGCATCCGTAGATGCTGGCGAATTACGTACCGCTGAACCAAAAGCCGATGGAACATGGCAAGTAAATGAATGGGTGAAGAAAGCCATTGTCATGTATTTCCCTATTCGTCAGATGTCTGTAAGTGAAGTGGGCATTTTTGAATACCATGATAAAATGCGTTTGAAAACAAATTATAAGGAATTGGGTGTTCGCGTTGTCCCTCCAGCTGTGGCACGATATGGTGCATTTTTGGCAAAAGGAACGATATTAATGCCTTCTTATGTCAATATTGGTGCGTATGTAGACGAGGGAACGATGGTTGATACCTGGGCGACTGTTGGCAGTTGTGCCCAAATAGGCAAACATGTACATTTAAGCGGTGGCGTTGGAATCGGTGGAGTATTAGAACCACCTCAAGCTGCTCCGGTAATTATTGAAGACGGTGCGTTTATTGGTTCTCGTTGTATTGTGGTAGAAGGAGCTCATATTGGGAAAAAGGCAGTTTTAGGTGCTGGAGTAACCATTACAGGTAGTTCTAAGATTATTGACGTAAGTGGACCTGAGCCAGTGGAGTATATTGGATATGTTCCTGAAAACTCAGTTGTTATCCCAGGATCTATTCAAAAGAACTTCCCTGCTGGCACGTACGGAGTACCTTGCGCTTTAATTATAGGTAAACGCAAAGAAAGCACTGATTTAAAAACCTCATTGAATCAAGCCTTACGCGAGAACAATGTGGTAGTCTAAACCAAAATCTATCCTTACCTTTATAACCCGGTTCAAACAACCGGGTTTTTTTATGGAAAATGAATTAAGAATTGGTGAATACAATCACCTACGAATTATTAAAGAAGTCCCATTTGGTTTATACCTCGATGGTTATGAGGATGAAATCTTACTTCCTCTACAATATGTACCCGAAAATTATCAGATAGATGATTTTATTGACGTATTCATTTACCGAGATTCAGAAGATCGTATCATTGCCACGACTTTAAAACCAAAGGCTACCATCGATCAATTTGCCTATCTAGAAGTAAAATCCGTTACTCCACTGGGTGTATTTATGGATTGGGGTTTAGCCAAAGATCTATTCGTTCCATTCAGCCAACAATTCCAAAAGATGTCGGTAGGTAGATCTTATTTTGTATATATCTATTTAGATGGACAAACGGATCGTATCGTCGCATCAGCACGCATTGAAAAATTTCTTCCTGTCACCGATGGTAGTGAATTTACAATTGGAGACAAAGTATCAGCCATTCCATTCGAACACACCGATTTAGGAATCAAATGCTTGGTAAACAATTGTAAAATTGGAATGCTATTCAAAAATCAGGTGTTTACAAACTTAACTTTTGGAGAGCCGACTGATGTATACATAAGTAACGTAAGGCCGGATGGTAAACTTGATTTACGTTTGGAACAAGTGGGCATGGTACGTATCGATGCACAAGCTGAGCGTATATTAAATGCGATAAAGGCCAGCAATGGTGTTCTTAAATTACATGATAAAAGCCCTGCTGAGGAGATATATTTTGAATTAGGTATGTCTAAAAAGGACTTCAAAAAGGGAGTTGGTTCTCTTTACAAAAGTAAACTGATTGCGTTGCATTCGGATTGCATATCACTTTTGTAAATCACATTTGTCTTCGAAGTTCAGTTTGTTTTTGTTAATTTATAATTTACTTTTGTAATACTATTTGTTTACAAAAACCAATTATGAATTTAAGTGAAAAGATAGAATTGTTAATTAAGCGTAAGCAACTAAGCGCGTCACAATTCGCTGATAAATTAGGTATTCCTCGTAGTAGTATATCACATATTCTTTCTGGCCGCAATAAGCCTAGCTTAGATGTCGTTCAGAAGATTTTACGTGTATTTCCTGAAATCACGGCTGAAGATTTATTATTTGAGGATCGTACGCTAGGATCTGTGGCAATAGCTAAAGAAATTATTCCAGCCCCTTCAACTCCTTCTCTTTTTGACCCAATTTTACCAACGCCCTCAGAATCCGTTAAAAATAATTCGCCTGAACAAACGATCGTACAATCAAATCTCAGACGCACCAGAGAAAGCAGTCATGTTGAGCGTAATTCCAACGTTCCAGTAACCGCTTCGGTGGCAAACCCAACTTACCTAGAAAAGAAAATTGAGCGCGTACTAATTTTCTATACGGATGGGACTTTTTCAGAAAGCAAGCCACAGTCTTAGGATTTTACAATACCCAAACTTTTCCACGACTTATCCACAGTTGTGAACAATTGTGGATTAATCTCACCACTTATCCACAATTTTATGTGGATAAGTGTGGATAATGTGCACAAATGGACCATATAGCTAGCTAAATGGCTTTTTAATTTGCATAATTAATTGTTTAATTTTAATGGAATAACGCTTAAAACATGCAAAAACTTGATTCTTTAAACCAGGTAGCCCAGTTTCATCAAACATTTGGTGCACCCATTGTGGATAAACCAGGTATTCCTAGCGCAGAACGCTGCCAGCTCCGCGTAAGCTTGTTGGCAGAAGAACTAGAAGAGCTCAAAGAAGCCATAGCTGCGAATGATTTAGTTGAAATAGCCGACGCTTTATGTGATTTACAATATGTCCTTTCAGGGGCTGTTTTGGAGTTTGGCATGGGTGAAAAATTCGTCGAATTATTCAATGAAGTACAGCGATCCAACATGTCAAAAGCTTGCCAAAGCTTAGCTGAAGCAGAAGCAACGGTCAAATTTTATGCAGATAAAGATGGTACTGAAGCGGAAATTTTAGAAGAAAATGGCTTGTGGAAGGTGTATCGAAAGGCTGATAATAAAGTACTTAAATCAATTAATTATTCCCCAGCAGACCTGGTGAGTATCTTACGCTAAATGGTCAAAATCTTATTAATTGAAGATGAGCCAAAAACAGTTCAATCCTTAAAACAAGGATTAGAAGAGAATAATTATGTCGTTGAAGTAGCTTATGATGGGAATATGGGGCACCAATTAGCCATTCGTAATGCCTATCAATTAATCATTTCAGATATCATTATTCCAGGTATCAATGGCCTTGAGCTATGCCGAAAATTACGGGCAGAAGGTATTCAAACACCTATATTGATGTTGACCGCATTAAGTACCACCGACGATAAAATAGAAGGGTTTGATGCAGGAGCGGATGACTATTTAGCCAAACCTTTTGACTTTAAAGAATTTTTAGCTCGTGTTAAAGCGCTAATTAAACGTTCCAATCAGACGATGATTGAGGCACAGGTATTGAAATTTGCCGACTTAGAATTAGATCTTACGAGTAAAATAGTCTCTCGTTCTGGGCAGAAAATAAACCTAACAGCCAAAGAATTCCAGTTGATGGAATACTTTCTTCGCAACCAAGAAAAAGTCATTTCTAAGGCTGAAATTGCCGAAAATATCTGGGAAGTTGAGGATGAGAATAGCTCAAATTTGATCGAAGTATATGTGAATTACTTGCGAAAAAAGGTAGATAAGGGCTTTTCAAGCAAATTGATTCATACACAATTTGGTATGGGATATATTTTACGACAAGAATAATGCAGATACGTTCCCGACTAACATATCAGTTTACGTATTTAGTTTCGGCGATTTTATTCGTGTCGTATTTCATTATCTATGTCTTCACCCAGCAGAACTATAAAGACAAATTTTACAGTCGGCTGCGCCAAAAAGCAAATACCGCCGCAGAATTATTAGTCAACGTAAAACAAGTTGATTCTAAGCTATTAAGAATCATCGATCGCGCTAATCGCGATATCTTGTATCGAGAGAATATAATGGCCTACGATACATGTAATGAGCGCATTTATCGATCGAATGATACGATCAACTTTCATATTGATGTCAATCGTGTTCGAGAAGTATTCAAGAAGAAAGAAGTTCGATTTGAAATGGATGATTTGGAGGTACTCGGTACTGTATTTGTGACTCCAGAGGGCCAAATAGTCGTTTTTGCGGGTGCGGTTGACCAATATTCCGTCGAAAATGCAAAGGATTTAAAGAACATTCTAATCGCTTTGTTTCTCTTGTTCGTTTTTATCGTGGTTATATCCGGTTGGTTCTTTGCGGGTAGGGCAGTAAGTCCTATTTCTGAGGTCATTAAACAAGTGGATTTATTATCGCCCAAACGTTTAGAACAAAGGCTGGAAACAGCAGATTCGGAGGATGAAATCGGCAAAATGGTAGCAACCATTAACCGTTTGTTAGAGCGAATCGAAAGTGCCTTTCGGTTTCAGAAAACATTTATTGCCAATGTTTCACATGAGTTAAAAAACCCATTAACGAAGATTTCGGCACAATTAGAAGTTAGTTTATTAAATGAGCGCTCCACGACAGATTATAAGTCGACAATTGCCTCAGTTTTAGAGGATACACAGGATTTGGCAGCAATTACTGAATCCTTGCTTGAATTAAATAAAATCAGTGTTTCCGACTACCAGGCTGGTTTTCAGTTGATTCGAATTGACGAAATACTTTGGGAGGCACGCAGTTTAACACAGAAGTTAAATACGTCCTATAAAGTACTATTTGATACACAATTCATGCCCGAGGACGAAGAGTTATTGATGATTAAAGGCGATGAAAAACTGATCTTAACAGCTATTAAAAACTTAATGGAAAATGCGTGCAAATTCAGCCCGAATAAGCAGGCATTTGTACAGCTGGCCATTGAGCAAAACAAGATTGTTATCGAGGTGAAAAATGAAGGAAAAGGCATTCCTGAGGCTGATTTACCTTATATATTCCAACCGTTCTTTCGTGGAGAAAATACAGCCAATGCGAAGGGCTATGGCATCGGTTTATCACTTGTTGAACGGATCGTTCATTTACACACCGGCCAAATTACCGTAAAATCTGAATTGAATGGCTGGACGACGTTTAGTATTAGACTCTAAAATTAGACGCTAGACATTGGACGTTAGACATTGGAAGCTATACAAAGGAGGTTATTCGTAAAAAATGTAGGAACGCGATACTCGCGTCTAATCATCACAAACGACGCGAAGTATCGCTTCTCTACAGTTTCTATTTAATTTGTTATATAATTTATATTATGTTAAATAGATAATTATAATATCATTTAAAGCCTCTTATTGGCTGCCTCATAAAACATAATTCTACAAATGAAAAAGCCCCAGGGAATTCCTGAGGCTTTTACGATAATATTTTTAAAGAAATTATTTCTTAGAATAACTTTCCTCAATAGCCTTCCATTTTTTATAATTGACTTCATCTTTCTCACCTAAATAAGCTTCAGCAACAAAAGCTGCTCTTATACCTATTTCATTTGGAGTACCACTTTTCTTAACAATTTCAAACTGATCTATCAAATCTTGAATATGTTTTGGAATTTTAACAGGCTTGGAAGCGATTAATTTTGCTAGTTTCACTTCGTCTTTCACCTCTTTATAAACCTGCTCCAAAATATCATAAAGTTCATCACTGATTTTGACATTATAATACGCACGCTCAAAGTATGGCAAAGCCTCTTTGTATTTAGCCGCAATTTGCTCCTCTACCGCCTTACCTTCTTTCTTATAGGTTTCCATGTCCATTGCATTCACTTTGCGCTTTATTTCAGCCGCATCATTGTATGACATCGCACCTAATTGATACAAAGCATCATAATAATTCGCATCTACCTCTAAGGCACGAATATAGAAACCTGGTAATTCTTCGCGCAATTTGGCAATTTTACCTTGTAATTCGTCCATTTTGGCTTTATTCGCTGCCACATCCCCTACTGCCTTTTCTGCTTCAGCTTGCTCGTCGATTAACAACTTCAATTCGTCATTATCAGCCTTAATCGATGCCTCAATTTTATTGATTTGTGCTTGGTAAACAGGCTTTTGCTTCGGCTGAGCCGTTTTCAACTTCGCCTTCACACGCTTTAACTCATCCACATAAACCTCTGCCTTATCTTTTTGAGAAGCAACCTTACGTTTTGCACTTTCAACTTTAATGGCAGCTTCTGCAATTTTGTTCACCTCATCCTTCAAGCCATTGATCTTATTTTCATACAATAAGCCCAAATTAAACAAATTCATCACATCCTTAGGATCCTTTTCAACCGATCCCTTCAATTGAGTAATCGCCTGATCGATACGATTGAAAGAAATCAACATATTGAATTTCTCATTACGTAAATCCTTATTCGATGGATAAAGCGCAATACCTTGATCTAACATAGCCAAAGCCTTCTCCTCTTCCTTAGCTACCTTGTAAATTTGAGCTAAACCATATATAATAGCCATATCCTTACCACCAATGGCCATATAATGCTCATACGACTTGCGCGCCTCTGCATCTTTTTGACACAATTGAGCAACAACCCCCGTGTACATCGCAGACATCGTGTCTTTCGGTGCTATTTCAGATGCCTTGGACATATACCGGAATGAAGATAAATAATCCTTTCCTTGGTATTTAATGACACCTACGTTCATCAATGCACCATAAGCCTTCTCTCTTCCATCCAATAATTTCTCTGCATCCTTCGCAATAGAACCTTTTTTGCCCTCCTTCGTATCCAATTTAACTGCCTCAGCAATGTATTCAATTGCTTTAAATGAAGCCTCTAAATCCAATGTAGAAACGGTCGAATCTGGGAAAGATGCCAAATCAAAGTAGGCAACCGCACGATCTAACCATAATCTTGGCTTCGTAGGCGATTTCTTTACCGATTCATCTGTCTTTTTAACAGCATCCAAAATACTCTTCTTTTGTGCTTCGACCAAAGCCTTGTCCACCTGAGCGAACGTTGAGCCTGCGGCCATGACCACAGTAATCAGGGTTAAAACTACTTTTTTCATATGTTTAGTTAAATTAAAAAAAAGCCCGTATGCACATACGGGCCAAAATATTATTCTTCTGTTTGCTCTTCAGCTCCATCCACATTTGGAGTCTCCTCCCCTGCTTCAGCTTCTGAAGTTTGATCCATTACCGCTCCTTCTACCATCTCAACACCCTCAGTCAACACTACCTCTTCCGGTTCTGGTTCTTTCTCAATTTTAGTTACTGATGAAATTTCATCTGTCTCATTTTTCAAACGAATCAATTTCACCCCTTGCGTATTGCGGCCCATCACACGTAACTCAGCCACACTCGTGCGAATTAAAATACCCGCCTTCGTGATAATCATCAAGTCATTATTATCATTAACTTCCTTGATAGCGACCAAATTACCCGTTTTCTCAGTAATATTCAAGGCTTTAACCCCTTTTCCACCCCGATTAGTCAAACGGTAATCTTCAACCTCCGAACGCTTACCAAATCCCTTCTCAGACACAACTAATAACTGTTGAACCTCAGGATCTGACACACAAACCATACCAATTACCTTCTCCGTAGCAATCGACTCATCGATCCAAATACCTTTCACACCCGCAGCAGTACGGCCCATCGGACGCACACGTGTCTCTTCAAAACGTACTGAACGACCAGTATTCGTGGCAATGACAATCTGATTATTTCCATTGGTTAAGGCAACATCTAATAAACGGTCTCCTTCACGAATCGTGATCGCATTGATACCATTTTGACGTGGACGCGAATAAGCCTCTAACGAAGTTTTCTTAATCGTTCCATCCTCTGTACACATAACAATGAAGTTATTATCAATGTAATCCGGATCCGTGATCGATTTCACATTAATCACCGCACGAATCGTATCCCCATTCTCAATATTCATCATATTTTGAATTGGACGACCTTTCGAATTCTTAGAACCCTCTGGCACCGCATAAACGCGCAACCAGAAACACTTACCACGCTCTGTAAAGAACAATAACCAATTGTGCATCGTCGCTGAGAACAAATGCTCCGTATAATCATCATCTTTCGTAATCACCGCACGTGATCCTACTCCACCTCGCGTTTGTGAACGATACTCGGTAATCGGTGTACGCTTAATATATCCTTGTGCAGAAACAGTAATCAACATCTCATCATCCGCAATCATATCCTCTACCGAGAACTCCTCATCCGTCATGTTAATCTGCGTTCGACGCTCATCGCCATAACGCTGCTTCATCTCCAATAACTCATCTTTGATAATTTGTAACTGACGCTCTGGCTTAGCCAAAATGTCTTCCAAATCATCAATCAACTTCATGATTTCCGCATACTCATTCATGATCTTCTCACGCTCCATGCCAGTTAAGCGTTGTAAACGCATCTCTAGAATAGCCTTCGATTGAATTTCAGATAAATTAAACGTACTCATCAAGCCTTCTTGCGCCGCATTTGGATCCTTCGAATTACGAATCAACTTAATGACCGCATCTAAATTGTCCAACGCAATAATAAATCCTTCCAAAATGTGTGCACGCTTACGCGCTTCACGCAAATCAAACTGCGTACGGCGAATAATCACCTCATTCCGATGCTCCACAAAATGATGAATCAAATCCTTCAGATTTAACATCATCGGACGACCCTTCACCAAAGCCACATTATTCACACTAAATGACGATTGTAACGCTGAAAATTTATACAAATTGTTCAACACCACATTCGCTACGGCATCACGCTTTAAATCAAAAACAATACGCATTCCTTGGCGATCCGACTCATCACGAATCTCAGAAATACCCTCGATACGCTTATCATTCACCAAATCAGCACATTGCTTAATCAATGATGCTTTATTGACCATGTACGGAATCTCCGATACAATGATCTGTTCTTTACCCGATTTTGACGTATCAAATGTAGCATTTCCACGCACCACAATACGACCTCTACCCGTCTCAAATGCATTTTTAATTCCTTGAACACCATAGATGGTACCTCCAGTTGGAAAATCTGGCGCCTTAATGTATTGCATCAACTCGGCAATCGTAATGTCACGATTATCAATATACGCACCAATACCATCAACCACCTCAGTCAAGTTGTGTGGCGCCATATTCGTCGCCATACCAACCGCGATTCCCGAAGTACCATTCAACAATAAATTGGGAATTTTGGCCGGAAGAACAGAAGGCTCATCCAAGGAATCATCAAAGTTAGGCTGAAAATCAACCGTTTCTTTGTTCAAATCACCCAGCATCTCATCCGCAATACGCTTCAAACGTGCCTCCGTATAACGCATCGCTGCAGGAGAATCACCATCGACAGAACCAAAGTTACCTTGACCGTCAACTAAAGGGTAACGCAATGACCAATCTTGGGCCATACGCACCATCGTATCATAAACAGATGAATCACCGTGCGGGTGGTACTTACCTAGAACCTCACCGACAATACGTGCCGATTTCTTGTATGATTTATTATAACTAACACCCAACTCCTCCATACCGTACAAAACCCGACGATGCACCGGCTTCAAACCGTCACGTACATCTGGTAAGGCACGAGAAACAATGACCGACATTGAATAATCAATGTACGCCCCTCTCATTTCATCTTCGATGTTGATTGGGATAATATTCGTTTGTAATGACATAAATAATGATTTGATTCGTTGAACAACCCATGTTCAATCATTCCTTTTGAAAGGAAAAAACAGAGATTTTCAATAGGTACAAATATCTCAAATTCTGCCTATTTTTCCAAGAAAAAATTCAGTAAAAAAAATGAATAAATAGAAGCCCGAATTAAGCTACTATTTGACGCGAACAGACGATTCACGTACCATTAATTGTGTCTTCAACACCTCAATTACAGGAGCATCTCCCGCATTTTTTCCTTCAATTTGATCGATTAATAATTTGAAGGCCAACTGCCCTATTTCGACCAAAGGCTGCGCCACCGAAGAAATCGTAGGAGAAACAACAGAACATATAGGCTCATTATTAAAACTGACAATTTTAACATCCTCTGGAACCCGAATTTTAAGCTCTCTCAACGCCATTAAAACGCCCAAAGCCAAACGGTCAGAAACCACCAGAATTCCATCTGGTGCATTGTCCATGCGCATCAAAATATGTGTTTGCGATTTGGCAGTATCCTGGAAATAATCAGAATGAAAAATCAAACTTGGATCTGCCTCAATCCCAGCCTCCGATAAAGCACGTAAATAACCCAACCGGCGCTGATTACTAACTGATACGCTT
>CAIUGL010000067.1 GCA_903898715.1 uncultured Cytophagaceae bacterium | reverse complement strand
ATTGTAGCCCACATGCTCTAGAATATCAATTTCCCCGTTATCTGGCCAATAAGCAGAACCATAGTCGGACTGGCTGGCCAACATCCAAATGGCTGGCCAATTACCACGGCCCGCTGGAATTTTGGCACGAACCTCAACCTTGCCATATAAAAAATCTTGCTTCCCTTTGGTCACAATTCGAGCTGACGAGTAACTCCGAGCTCCCATCGGTTCCTTGCGTGCTTCGATCGTTAAAATGCCATTCTCAATGTGCGCATTATCTAAATCTGCTTGTGTGTAAAACTGCAGCTCATTATTTCCCCATCCGGAACCGCCGACATCATAAGACCAAAATTTGTCGTTTGGCAATCCAGGAATATCAAACTCATCCACCCAAATCGGCTTTTCCGAAAATGTATAAACCTTAGGAGGGGCAGGTGGCGTGGGAACAAATGGCTGTGTAGGAGCAGGCGTTTCTGCTTGTGAACAAGCAAAAGTGGCGACTAACGCAAAGCCACCAAAAATAGAAATCAATTTAGTCATGATGATTTTTTAAGTAGCCAAAAATAAGAGGAAGTACACCATAAATCCTACCGATTATGTACTTTTGATGCATGGAATTTAAACTATCATCCTCCTATAAGCCTACTGGCGATCAGCCTAGTGCGATTAAACAATTAGTGGATGGTTTACACAAAAACGAAAAATCCCAAACCTTACTTGGAGTAACCGGATCCGGAAAGACTTTTACGATTGCGAATGTGATCCAACAAGTCAACCGCCCCACACTCATCTTAAGTCATAATAAAACCCTGGCGGCGCAATTATACGGTGAATTTAAGTCCTTCTTCCCCGAAAATGCCGTTGAATATTTCATATCCTATTACGATTATTACCAGCCTGAAGCGTTCATTGCGTCCACGGGCACGTACATCGAAAAAGATCTTTCGATTAATCAAGAGATTGAAAAATTGCGGTTGGCCACAACGGCAGCCTTAATGTCGGGTCGGCGCGACGTCATCGTTATCGCCTCTGTTTCTTGTATTTACGGCATGGGAAATCCCGATGAATACAAAAATTCCATCATGCGCATCGGTGTGGGAGAAACGATTTCTAGAAATCAATTTTTATTTCGGTTGGTTGAAATTCTATATGCCCGTACGGAAGGCGAGTTTTTGCGCGGAACATTTAGGGTCAAAGGCGATACGGTCGATATCTTTTTGGCCTATGCTGACTTTGGGTATCGCGTGATATTCTTTGGCGATGAGATTGAAGAAATTCACCGCATCGATCCGTGGACGGGAAAGAAAATTTCGAAGGAAACGATGGTGGCGATTTTCCCGGCCAACTTATTTGTGACGGGAAGAGAAACCTTAAATAACGCGATCTCGGATATTCAAGCGGATTTGGTGAATCAGATCTCCTATTTCGGAAGAGATGGCCGACTGCAAGAAGCGGAGCGTATCAAACAACGAACGGAATTTGATTTAGAAATGATGCGAGAACTGGGCTATTGCTCAGGCATCGAAAATTATTCACGATACTTCGATCAACGCAAACCGGGTCAAAGGCCCTTTTGCCTGCTCGACTTTTTCCCGGATGACTTCTTAATGGTGGTAGATGAAAGCCATGCCTCTATGCCACAAATTCGGGCTATGTATGGTGGCGACCGATCGCGGAAAGAATCTTTGGTCGAATATGGATTTCGCTTACCTTCCGCGATGGATAATCGTCCATTAAAATTCCAAGAGTTTGAGGACTTAGTAGGCCAAACGATTTTCGTCTCAGCGACCCCTTCTGATTACGAATTACAATTGTCGGAAGGTGTTGTGGTGGAGCAAATTATTCGGCCAACGGGACTGTTGGATCCGTTAATTAATGTGCGGCCAACAAAAAATCAGATTGATGATTTGATGGATGAGGTGTATGATCGGATCAAAAAACAAGAGCGTACGCTGATTACCACCCTAACGAAACGTATGGCGGAAGAACTTTCCAAATACATGGATCGGGTAGGAATCAAATGCCGCTACATACACTCGGAAATCAAGACGCTTGAGCGGGTGGAGATTTTGCGCGAATTACGTTTGGGGGTGATTGATGTATTGGTGGGCGTTAACTTATTACGTGAAGGATTGGATCTTCCAGAAGTTTCTTTGGTGGCGATTATGGATGCGGATAAAGAAGGCTTCTTGCGTGATATTCGGTCGTTGATTCAAACGATTGGTCGGGCAGCTCGGAATGAAAATGGCAAAGTAATCATGTATGCGGATCGGATGACGGGATCGATGGAGAAAGCGATTAATGAAACAAATCGCCGTCGGGAGCGTCAGATGGCCTATAATACAGAGCATGGAATTACGCCTAAAACCATTTGGCGAAGTCATGATGAAATCATGGAACAGACGTCAATAGCGGATAAAATGGCGAAGCCGATGAAGTCTTATGGCATTACACCGAAAGAAAGTTTACAGGCGGCAGATCCGCTTTTGGCCTATATGTCCAAACCAGAACTGAAGAAGCAAAAAGAGTCTATCCAAAAAGAAATGGAACGTGCAGCTCGCGAATTGGATTTCCCATTGGCGGCTAAATTCCGAGATGAACTACTGGCAATCGATAAATTATTAGCTGTTTAAATCTTCTTTGGAACAGCTCTACCTACCAACTTGTTCTCCGCACCACGGTCGCCTCCCTCATGGTATTCAGCGTCTTCGTTGACATCCCACAAATTGTACACTTCTTTTCCTGCAACAATATTTTTAACAGCTAACATGGCTGTCATCATACTGTGGTCTTGGTTATTGTACTTGTGCATGCCGTTACGGCCGATCAAACTAAGACCTGAATAGGCCTCTAAGTCTTCACGTATGTTGGCCAAATGGTCTTTATACTCATGGTCATACACCGGATAAGCTTTCGGCTGGCGCACCACATAACCGTCTAGTACCGAACTAGGATCTGTTAGTCCAATTTGAGCTATTTCCTTCTTACCTAAGGCGATCAAATCTTCATTTGAACTTGCCCATAAACCGTCTCCTTCAAAACAGAAATATTCTAAACCGTAACAAGCCATAGAAGGATCTGGAACCATGAAAGGACTCCAAGATTTGAAGTTTTGAATACGACCTACTTGAACACTTGGATCATGAATGTAGATCCAGTTATCTGTAAAGGCGTCTTTATCCCGGCAGATTAGTACGACAGTTAAGAAATCACGATAGGCTAATTTAGAAGCAGCCACTAAAGATTTAGATGGCATTTGAGGTAAAATATTGGGTATCAACTCGCGCATGGGAGCTGTAGACAAAACGTGAGAGAAATCGCCGACCTTTTTACCATCGCTCGTATGCACTTGCCACGTATCTCCAGTCTTCTCGATTTTTTGTACACCCAAATTCATGGTTATTTCAACACCCATAGCCTTACTTTTCTCTGCACAAACTTCCCACATGCGACCAGGTCCAGTTTTGGGGTAACGAAAAGAATCAATTAACGTTTTAATTAAAGCATCGCCTTTCTTTTTCTTGTTTTGGCTGGCAAATAATGCGTTCCAAATGGCACTGCTTAGAGAAAGTCCTTTAATTCGTTGTGCTGCCCAATCAGCCGAAATTTGGTTACAAGGAATACCCCAAACCTTCTCTGTATATGTCTTAAAAAAGATATTGAATAGTCTTTTGCCAAATTGGTTCGTCACCCAATCTTCAAAATTTTGAGGGTTCTTAATGGGAAAAGCTTTGGACTGCAAATAACTCAAAACACACAATATGCTTTCGAAAACGCCTAATTTGAAAAGCGCCTCCATGGCCACAAGTGGGTATGAAAAGAAATTTTTATTGTAAAAAATCCGAGAACTACGCGGACGTTCAAGCAACTCGTCGCCTAAAATTTCTGTCCAAAAATCTTCAACTTCTTGAGATTTAGAAAAAAATCGGTGTCCGCCGATATCAAAATGGTAACCTTTGTATGATTCTGTACGGGAAATTCCGCCTACGTACGTTGGGTCTTTTTCAAAAACTTGAACTGGTACACCACTTTTTCCTAATAAGTAGGCCGCAGTTAAACCAGCTGGACCTGCCCCGATAATCGCTACTTTTTTCATTCTAAGATTTACCAATTTGAAAATATGATGACAAAAGTATGCAATTTATGTGGCAATTAAAATTTGAATAGGCACTGAACATGCATGGTTCAAAGATTGAATTTTTAATCTGTCTTAATTGATTTATTAAACGGAATGCCTATTTGAAATTTTAAATCAGAATCATTATTTAACGGCAATACATCGAGACCGTATTGAATTTGATCCGTAGGCATGTCATGATAAGTGCCAAAAATACGATCCCAAATCGAAAAGATATTGCCATAGTTTGTGTCGGTTTGAGGACGCACGTAATGATGATGAATCTTGTGCATATTTGGAGACACAATCAACCAGGAAATCCCACGATCCAACCAGGCGGGCAAGTTGATATTCGCATGATTAAATTGGGATAACAAGGCACTGGCACTTTGATAAACCATCACGAGCCACATGGGCGCACCACAAACAAAAATACCAATGATGGCAAAAATGGCGCGAAATACACTCTCTCCAGGATGGTGGCGATTTGCCGTAGTTGTATCCACCATCGTATCCGCATGGTGAATCATGTGAAATTTCCACAAAACTTTGATTTTGTGTTCGATGAGGTGGATTAGATAGGCGCCAACAAGATCTAATAAGAGTAAGCCAACGAGGGCAAAAAGCCACAACGGCATTGGGAACCAATATAAGACACCAAATTGATTTGCAACAGCCCAGTCGCTCGCCTTAACTAAAGCGAAAGCAAAGGCAAAATTGATGATAACGGTAGTAAGTGTAAATAGGAGGTTAATCTTAGCGTGTTTCCACTTGACATATTTGAATTGGAATAAGGGAATAATCCCTTCAATAATCCAAAAAAATGCGATTCCGCCGGCTAAAATAAGGGCTCTATGTGAGCTGGGAATAGTATCGAAATAATGGGTCAATGATTCAAGCATAGGATTTAAGGGTATTTGTGCTCAATGTTAAAAATAATTTAGCGAAGATGGGTAAATTTGTGGCCTAAATTCTTCGATTTTATGTTGCGTAAACTGATAATAATATGTTTTTGTTTGGTGAGTGGTTTAGTGTCTGGCCAAAAAATCTTACCGATATTTTCTCCTAACCAACAATTGACCCTGCAAGTTAATCGGTCTTTGGATGGTCGTTTAACTTATCAAGTTTATTACAAATCGAAGGAAATTGTCGGGCTATCTTCGCTAGGTTTCGTGTTAAAAAAGCCAGCTGTATCGTTGCAAAATTTTACCTTGCTTGGGGTTGACACTTCTTCGCATAATTCAGTTTGGGCACCTGTGTACGGTGAGGAGCGTGAGATTCGTAACCAATACAAGGAGTTAATTGTCCATGGGCAGTCGGCTGAAATACGCGTTGATTTCATCTTTAGAGTGTTTAATGATGGCATTGGATTCCGATATCAATTTCCTGAGCAGACCGGGTTTCAGCATTTTATAATAGATGAGGAGTTAACACAATTCCAAATGACAGGTGACCACAATGCATTCTGGATTCCCGGAGATTATGACACCAATGAATATACTTACCAAAAAACGCATTTAAGTGAAATAGATGCCACGAAAGCAGCAGCTGCAGAAAAAGATATTGCGTTGACCGCGCTTATTGGACCTCATGCGGTGCAGAGTCCGCTGATGATGAAGTCGGCAGAAGGCATTTACATTAATATACATGAGGCGGCGCTTATCAATTATCCGGTGATGCATTTAGGCTTATCGGGCTTGACATTTACATCCTTATTAACACCTGATGCAGTGGGGAACAAAGCCTATTTACAAACTCCGTTTTCGACCCCTTGGCGTACAATTTTGATTTCAGATCGCGCGGAGGACATTTTAGCATCGCGTTTGATTTTGAATTTAAATGCCCCCACGGCTCTGACAGATGTATCGTGGATTAAGCCGCAAAAGTTTATGGGTATGTGGTGGGAGATGCATATTGGAAAGGCGAATTGGCCTTTGGCAGGAGGAAAACATGGCGCAAATACCGCGAATGTGAAACGTTACATTGATTTTGCTGCCAAACACGGTTTTGACGGTGTACTCGTTGAGGGCTGGAATAAAGGCTGGGAAGATTGGTTTGGAAATTGGAAAGAGGATGTTTTCGACTTTGTGAGTCCATATCCAGATTATAACATCGATTCTTTGTCGGCCTATGCACGCGCAAAAGGCCTTCGTTTAATCATGCACCATGAAACGTCGGGAGCAGTTACGAATTATGAGCGTCGCATGGCGGATGCGTACCAATATATGGTGGACAAAGGAATCAATACGGTCAAAACAGGGTATGTAGGCCGAATTATTCCGCGTGGCGAACATCATGATAGCCAATGGATGGTCAATCATTATGCTCGGGTGGCGGAAAAGGCGGCGGCATATAAATTGATGGTGGATTCGCACGAGTCTGCACACCCAACCGGCCTGCATCGGACGTATCCGAATTGGATGGCCTCAGAGGCGGCGCGTGGGTCAGAATTTAATAATGCACCGACGCTGGGAATTATACCAGAGCACACTACAATTTTGCCATTTACACGTTTGTTGGGTGGTCCAATGGATTACACGCCCGGTTTATTTCATATGTCGTTGAATCAATTTGATGCATCGCGTACGACGCGCGTGCGATCGACGCTAGCAAAGCAGCTCGCCTTATATGTCACTATTTATAGTCCATTACAGATGGCGGCGGATTTGCCGGAGAACTACGAGGGGCATTTGGATGCTTTTCAGTTCATTAAGGATGTGGCGGTGGATTGGAATGAGAAGCGGGTTATCGCGGCGGAACCAGGAGAATTTGTGACAATTGCACGAAAGGCACGTGGGCGTTCCGACTGGTTTATTGGTTCCATCACGGATGAAAATGCACGCGAAATGACTGTTTCGTTGAATTTTCTTGATCCAGGCGCGCGGTATGAGGCGGTGATTTACCGCGATGCGGACACGGCAGATTTTGAAAAAAATCCCGAGGCTTATGTGATCACGAAATCGATTGTTACTCGCAACTCGAAATTATCTTTCCGTTTGCAGCGAGGTGGAGGATGTGCGGTAAGTTTGAAAAAATTGTAGAGGTGGTTGACCCTTCCAGGATCTCCGACCCCGGCAGCTTCTAAATTAAAGAGGTATCAAATAAGTTTCTAGATAAATGCAAATCCTTCATACAAATCGGCTTCAATTGCGCCCAATCGACATAAAAGATGCCGACTTTATGCTCCAACTGCTAAATTGCCCAGGCTTTATTCGCTTCATCGGAGATCGACAAGTGCGGACGATTGAATCATGTACTACCTACATAGAAAACATGTTGGCAAATCCCGACATTACCTATTGGGTTGTTCAATTAAAACATAATAAAACCCCGGTAGGTGTAGTGACTTGGGTAAAACGTGATTTTTTACCTTCTCCCGATTTAGGATATGCATTGCTGCCAGAATTTGAGGGAAATGGATATGCGTTTGAAGCTAGCAAGGAGTGGCTAGCCTATCAAAAGATAGAAAACGAACCTGTGTTAGCTATTTGTCAGGCCAACAATACCGCATCAATTAGGCTACTGAAAAAACTAGCGTTTGAATTGGAGTCAACCTTTGAAAAAGAAGGTCATCTCATGCATCGATATTCCTATCAATGATGCCCATTAAATTGCTCCCCAGCCCGTATAGCCACTTGTAGTTTATTTGCTGGCGTAGGTAATGGGCAAGTCGCAAATGGAGTAAATGCACAAGGCGGATTAAAGGCTTTATTGAAATCAATGACTACATTTCCATTCGAATCAGGCAATTTCGTGTAGATAAAACGCCCAGCGCCATAGGTCTCCACTTTATTCGTTTGATCACCAAAAACGATAAACAATTCCTCGCCCTCTTGGCTCGCCTCCAAAGCATACGTCTTGCCTTGAAGCTTAAACTCAACTTTTCCAGGAGAATCTTCTTGATAAGAGCGCCCCGTAACATCGATAATCGTGATTTTGCGCCCTTTCGTTGGGATGAATTTTCCAGTTATTCGCCAACTAGAATCTGTCTTGAAATGCGCTATTCCAGTGAACGCCTTTACATATTCACCTTCCAAATCTCGTAATCTAATCGCGAATTTTTCGCCTCGTTTAATGATAAACCAACGAAGTGTTTGATGAGCAACTATGACTGGTTTTTCAGCATAAGGATAAACCTGCAAGGTATCCTTTTGATGAACATAATAAACGTATTCTCCTATTTTAACTACCTGACCTAGAAAAGCATCAGCATGCTCTGCAGGAAAAACGAAATCGTTTTTCGCATCTCCACCGATCGTATTAACCCCTTCGTTTAACCAAAATAATCCCGCTAAATTCAACCAGCCATTTTCAGATTTCAAACTCTTCAAACGAGCCTGATGAAAGGCCTCTATTTCTTGTTGGTACGTATCCCCAACCCGAAATCCGAGTAGCATAATCCCCATGACCCATAGTATCAAAATCCGCATAAAAAATCGTTGAAAAGTGAACGCTGCCGGGGTCTGCGACCCCGGCGACGCGTATCAAAAGTCGAAATTTTGTATGATATTTCACAAACCGCACCTCATTTTGTCAAAAACATGATAAATTGGGGCCATAAACATGTTAACCCTATGAAAAAAATCGCCCTAGCCATTATCGGCCTACTGATTATCATTCAATTTATCCATCCAGAACGAAATACCAGTAATGATAACACCTACGCAATTTCGAAAAAATACCTCATCCCAGATGATGTGAACACGATATTGACGAATGCATGTACCGACTGCCATTCAAATCAATCCACGTATCCTTGGTATTCAAATATTCAACCGGTTGGCTTTTGGCTAAATCATCACATCGAAGAAGGTAAAGAACACTTGAACTTTTCGACCTTTTTAAAATTACCAATCGCCGTTCAAAATCATAAATTAGAAGAGGTTATCGAGACCGTGGAGGAAGGCGAAATGCCGATGCCGTCGTATACTTATTTGGGCTTGCACCCCAAAGCAAATTTAAGTGAAGCAGAAAGAGGCCAATTAATTGCGTGGGCAAAAGCGCAGATGGATACGCTAAAAGCAACGTATCCAGCCGACAGCCTTAAAATGAAGCCTCGTCCAAAACGCGACTAAATGAAATAAATTAAGGCGATAGCCCCTATTCCTAAAACGAGCCAAAGCAACCCATTGGCTCGTTTTTTCTTGATAAATAATAAGAGAATTAACCCCGTTAGAGAGATAACCGTCATGAAAATGGCAGAAAAATCAATCACCCATTTCCAGCCCTGCCCCGTATCTCGACCTTTATGCAAATCATTTGCCCAGGCAACTGCACCCAATGAGCGCTCCGACAAATGAAATGTTCCCTTCGTCCGATCCACAAACACATCTGCTGTGTAACCAGGACCTTGGAATGAAATCGAACACTCCGTTTCGTCTATGCGAAAATCATTTAACTGACCCTTCACGTGGTACGAAGCACGAAGAAACTCGACAATCTCCAATTTTTTGACCTGAGCCGTATCAATAGCATTTACCCACGCCACGTTTAAGCGACCGTCTGCCTCCTCCAAAACCTCCTTCTCCGGAAACCAATCCAAGTGATTCAACGTCAATCCCGTCACCGAGAAAAACAGCACAATCACAAAACTGAACATGGACAAATAGATGTGCAGCCATCTCGACCATTCGGCAAATGCTCTTTTCATACTTATTTTGTTCGGTATACTAAACTAGCGGCCGACAACTCTTCGTTGCCTGCGATGGCTTGCGTTTTGGCTTTGCCATCAAATTTCATGGATTGCTTCATCAATTGATACGTACCATGCTCACGCGCCGCCTCGATATAAATGGTATAATTTCCCTGCTCGACAAATTGGCCTTGATCATTTTTACCATCCCAAACTAAGGAATAATCTCCTGCTGAACGCGTTGCCGACGTAATGGACATTAAGTCAATAGGCGACTCACGCTGCGCATCTGAGAACGAACGTAAATCAGGTAGCCAACGAGGCTTCCGGTACCAAAGCGCTAAACGACGCACAGGCTTATGATTCACATCCTCTACCCAAACCGCTACGTAAGGTCTACGTGCTCCACCACCTAAATTAACCAGTTGTATGTTGATTAATAATTCTTGGTTGGCCGTCCATAATTTCTCCTTCAAATTAACCATCGAAATCGATGTCTCAGGATTCGCTCCCGCCCAAGATTCACTCGCTATTTGCTCGCCATTTTTAGTGACTATTAAGTATTCAAGATCTTGATAATTCGCGGCTAGGTCCTGCGACTCTGATATAGAAAGCACATTAAATGCCGTTGCCAAAGCCCCAGCAGTCACCGCATCTGGGTGAATCACTGTAGCGGATACCACATCTTGCGCAGGCATTCCGGTCCGAGGATCCATGATGTGTGAGAACCATTGGCCATCCAATTCCTCGCCCCGACGGTAATTGCCGCTCGTTGCAATTGATTTATTCGCTAAAGAAACAACGCCAAGCGAAGCACCATTTTCCGCATCCAAACGTGGATCACTCACACGAACCGGTTCTGTCCAATCCCCCTTCACCAAAATATCCCCTCCCACATTCAATACAAGACCATTTACGCCTGACGAGGCCATAGCCACAGCCGCAGCTTTTTCCATCACATAGCCTTTTGTAAATGTGTGTAAACGTAATTCCGCATCTGTTAAACGTGTTGCAGTCCCTTCTCCTAATGACCAATGTGCCTCATTCACATCTACGTTTCCTTCTTTCCAATGACGCGAAATTTCCTCTGAAGCTGCATTAATTGCTCCTTCTGTTTTCGCATTCCAATCTTCAAACAAATTCAATACCTCTGATATCTCAGCAGATACAGCTACAGCCTCGCCTTTTGAACTAGCCATCCAACGTGCAAATTCATTATGCGATCCCGCGCTACCTAAAATTTGTTGGAGCCGACTGATCTCCGCTAAAACGTGTGCCTCCGCCTTTTCGGCCAACTCAAACGTCTGAGCCGCAATTTTCATGTCAAGCGAAGTACCTAATATGTTTTCTAATTGTGTGGTTAAAACGCCAGAAACGCTCTTGGCGTTTGCGTTTGGAACAGCAGCAAGAACAGCTGCTAGAGAACTTGTTATCGGATTCATATCTAGGCATTTAAAATGAGAAAGCCCAAAACTAAAGTTTAAGGCATCAAGTCAGCCTTAATTTAGACCAAATTAGAATTTTCGTATACGTGTGTCCTGTAAAATAGTGACGCTGCCGGAGTCTTGAACCCCGGCAGCGTCACCCATAACTCTAAATTTTACTGATAATTTACAGCGTCTTCATATCAATCACGAAACGATACTTCACGTCAGACTTGATTACCCGCTCATACGCTTCATTTACATTAGCCATTGAAATCATCTCGACGTCCGACAAAATGCCATGCTTCGCGCAGTAATCCAACATTTCTTGTGTTTCGGCAATACCACCGATCATCGAACCTATAATACTCCGACGCTTCGAAATCAATTTCGCCGCCCCAAAAGCATTGTCCTCTGGTGGAATGCCAACCAATAACATCTTCCCTTCTACCGTCAATAAATCAAGAAACTTATTTAATTCATGCTTCGCAGCGACCGTATTTAAGATAAAATCAAATGACCCCGCCAGCGCCTTCATTTGCGCAGGATCTGTCGATAACGCAAAATGATCCGCTCCCAAAGCCCGTGCATCCGCCTCCTTTGACGGAGAAGTTGACAACATCGTTACCTCCGCCCCAAAAGACGCCGCAAATTTCACCGCCATGTGACCCAAGCCACCTAGCCCTAAAACAGCCACTTTATGACCCTTACCCACACCCGCAAAACGCAAAGGCGAATACGTCGTAATGCCTGCACATAACAAAGGAGCCACACGCGCTAAATCCGCTTCTTCAAAATTGACATGCAAGGCATATTTTTCATCAATCACATAATTCGACGAATATCCCCCAAAAGTCTGCGTCTTCCCATCCCGGTAATGATCATTGTACGTTGCCGTCATTCCCTCATCGCAATACTGCTCCTGACCCTTTTCACACGATGGACAAGTCCGACAAGAATCAACGAAAACGCCGACTCCCGCTGTTTGGCCTACTTTAAACTTCGTTACATGTGAACCAATCGCCACCACCTTACCCACAATCTCATGCCCCGGAACAATTGGGTAAATCGATGGCCCCCACTCACTACGTACCATGTGAATATCCGAATGACATACCCCACAATACATAATATCAATCTTCACATCATGTGGCCCAACCTCGCGACGTTCAAATGTAATCGGCGCCACAGGTGCCTCCGCGCTCGTAGCGCCATACCCTTTAACTTGCATTATGTAATGTTTGGTTTAATGTGTCTATAAAAACTTGAATAGGTTCCGCGCCAGATATGCCAAATTTCCGATCAAAAACGAAAAATGGCACCCCACGAACCCCTAAATTTACTCCTTCTTGAATATCTTGACTAACCCGATATGCCAGCTCCTCACTTGCAATTGCCGCGCGAACCTCAGCAGCCTCCAACCCGATAGATTCCCCCAACGAAACCAATTCCTCCACTGATGCCAAATCCCGACCTTCTGTAAAATAGGCCCTAAAAAACACCTCTTCAATTTCGTTATCTAATCCTTTGTCTTTGGCCAATTGAATCACCCGATGTGCATACAACGAATTCGCAACAACCGCCTTGTCAAACTGATAATCCAACCCCACCGCTGTCGCCATCTCCACCACGCGATCATGCATTTGTACCGACTGCTCCATCGACCAACCTTTGCGCTCCGCTAAATAGGCATAAACGCCCACGGGTGTGTCAAATTGCATGGGAATTTCCGGGTCCAACTGATAGCTTTTCCACGTAATCTCCACCGCATCGCGGCCCTCAAATGCTAAAAGCGCCTGCTCCAAATGCCGCTTGCCGATGTAACAAAAGGGACACATAATATCACTCCAAATCTCTATTTTCATAAGGCCCCAAGTTACAAAAAAACCCTAGGCGTTTGGCCTAGGGTTTCAAAATATTCAGATTAAATCTTACTCGGCTACAAACGGATAATCTTCTTGTACATACACATCTTTGTACGCCTCATCGGCAGTTGGGAAAGGAGATACCTCCGCGAAATCCACCGACTCTTGTACTTGGATCTTAATCTTCGCATCGATCGCATCTAAATCTGCTTGCGTAGCTAACCCATTTCCCAAAATACGGGCCTTTACTTGCTCGATTGGATCACGATCCTTGTACGTCTCAACCTCTTCTTTCGAACGGTATTTTTGTGGATCCGACATCGAGTGTCCCCGGTAACGATACGTTCTAAACTCTAAAAATGTAGGACCTTCACCTGCGCGTGCACGCGCCGCAGCACGAGATACTGCCTCGTGAACCGCTTCCACATCCATTGCATCTACCGGTTCAGACGGCATATCGTATGCCTCCCCGATAGTATATAATTCCGTCACATTGGACGTACGCGCTACCGACGTTCCCATCGCGTAACCGTTGTTTTCTACGACGAATATCGCAGGCAATTTCCACGTCATCGCCATGTTAAAGGCCTCATGCAAAGCACCTTGACGCACCGCACCATCACCGAAATAGGTGATCGAAACATTACCTGTTTTCTTATATTTTTCAGCAAATGCCAAACCCGCACCTAACGGAATCTGCGCACCTACGATTCCATGGCCACCTACAAAACCAACTTCCTTATCGAAAATGTGCATAGAACCACCTTTACCCTTTGAAGCACCTGTGATCTTGCCGTATAACTCGGCCATGATCGCGTTCGGTGAAGTACCTAATGCCAAAGGAATCCCATGGTCACGGTACGCAGTGATGTATTTATCGCCCTCAATCAATGCAGATTTTGCACCTGATGAACACGCTTCTTGTCCAATATATAAGTGACAAAAACCTTTGATTTTTTGCATCCCGTACAACTGGCCACATTTCTCTTCGAACTTGCGTTGCAATTGCATCGACTCATACCAGTACATGTAGGTCTCTTTGGAATACTTCAGTGCTTGCGTTTCTTTCTTCGCCATCTTATTGATTGTATTTAAAATCGATGCGAAATTAAAACAAAAGCGCCACGCAGCCAAAAAATCGCGTATTATTCTTTATTTTTACAGCCTTCCGCCATTCGGATTCGCCCTATGTACCTAAAATCGTTACAGGTCAAACAGTTTAAGTCTTACGAAGAAGCCCAATTTGAATTCATTTCAAATATCAATTGCATCGTAGGCGAAAACGGAATCGGAAAAACCAACCTGCTCGATGCGATTCATTTTCTTTCGCTGACCAAAAGTGCCCGCGGCGTAGCCGATCCCCTCTGCATCCGCCACGGCGATTCCTTTTTTATGGTTCAAGGTTCTTTCATCTTCCAAAAAGACGAACACATTCCCGAATCCGAAACGCAAATCACCTGCGCCGTTCAGAAAGGCCAAAAGAAAAGCCTATTGCGCGACCAAAAACCCTATACCCGCCTCGCCGATCACATCGGAAATTTTCCCATCGTACTCATGGATCCGCATGATACGGACCTAGTCCGCGACTCGAGCGATACCCGCAGAAGATTTTTTGATGGCGTTATGGCGCAACTCGACCGTACGTTTTTAGAGAATTTAATTCGGTATAATCGTATCGTCCAACAGCGTAATAGCCTGCTCAAACAATTTGCAGATTCCGGGCAAATCGATGCGGTCATGTTGGCCAGCTACCACGAACCACTCGTCATTTTAGGTGAAGCCATCAATCAGGCACGAATCGAATTTTTGACAGATTTTCTGCCGAGATTCCAAGCCCATTACGCGACGCTTTCCGACGATCGGGAGCAGGTGACGATCCGACTCATCTCAACGTTCGAAGCTGGAAAATTAGATGATGCGCTACTAAATTCAGAAAGGCAGGATTTAGCGGCCCAACGGACCACTGTCGGCATTCACCGCGATGATTTTGAATTTGATATTAATGAGTTTCCACTCAAAAAATACGGTTCGCAAGGTCAAACAAAAAGCTTTGTTGTAGCCCTCAAGCTCGCACAATTCGACGCGCTAACCGCAGCCAAACCGCGAAAACCGCTTCTATTATTAGATGATATTTTTGATAAGCTAGACGATCGCCGAATTCAACGTTTGATCGAAATGATGGCAGAGGATCATTTTGGGCAGGTTTTCATTACCGATGCCCGTCCAGAACGGACCAAATCATTACTAAAAAATCTGCGCACTAAGATTCAATACATCGCGCTATAGTATCCCCAAACGTCTTTAACGAATTTTCAGCAGCGACTTGTTGGCACGCCTCCACATCCACTACTAACCCCTCCGTTTGAATAACACGCAAGGCATTCCCCACAGCTAATGCATCCGTCGCATCAACCACCTTACCCAATCCACGCGTGCGAATCATATCGCCGATCATCCCAAGCTTGGTTCCTAACATGGGCTTCCCTGCCATCGCTCCGCGAACTAATACTGAACTCATGCCCGTGTGACCTTGATACAACATCAGCACCACATCAGCTAATTCAAAACAGATCTGCACCTCTTGTGCCGGTAAATAGCCAAATAACGTAATCACTTGTAAGGAAGGAAGCGCTGCAATTGCTGCTTGAATGCGTGGCAGATACGCTGGGGAAATCGGTCCAGCTAATACTAAACACATATTTTCGTGCTCCGATGGTGGGAGCTGTTTACAGCCATCCAAGAAAACTTCCATCCCCTTCCGATCATCCAAAAACCCAAAATTCAAATAGATTTTTTTGCCTAACGGAATGCCCTGTTTAATCCGAAATGCCTCTCGAACCTCCTCAGTAATTTCATAGGATTTGATCGGATCACATAGTGGTTCCACGTGGGCAGGACCTGCGATTTGTCGGATCGTGGGAACTAAAGATTGTACGAGGCAAAATAGACTGTGGATATGGCCGGATTGAAGGGCGCGGGCCAACAACCATTTTTTAAGCTTAGGATAAAAGCCCGGAGTATCATCAAAAAAATCAGTCCGGAAACTGATACCTGAAACGGGTATCGGACTGCGTTTCCCTAGCCATGCCGCTAAAGGAAAATAATCGAAATACATCAAAAGGGCATGTGTCGCTTGATGCGTGATAGCATAGTCCAACAATAATTCCCATTCCACAAACGAGCGGCGGTAAATATTAGTCGCATGCAAGCGCGCGATTTGATCCATTGGAATCCCCACAAACGTCACATTCTCCCCCCAAACAAGCTGGTCGGCCATGCGGCGTGACTCAAAATCTTCCTTGAATTTTTCACCTGAAACCACGATTACGTCCACATCCATTTGACCGCTAAAATACCCAATCACATGCGTGAGGTAATCCGGGTGGTGGCCGTCCAAAATGGTATCAAAAAGAAGTATGCGGTGTTTCACAAGCAATAGAAAAAAGCAGAGACGCTAAAAGCGCCTCTGCAAAATTAGCCTTACAGACCGTATTTATATTTGTATCGATTGAACAACTGTGTGTGCTTGTTGTCCAAATTGATCGCCCGACCTTGAATAAAGGCGTGGGTAACGATGCTTGATTTCATGTCCAACAAGTCTCCTGTTGAGATCACGATATTCGCATCTTTCCCATTTTCTAAACTTCCTGTACGATCCGCAATCCCCAAAATTTTCGCCGGGTTAAGCGTGATGGCAGCTAAAGCTTCCTCTTTGGTTAGACCATAGGTCGACATGGTTCCAGCCAAAAATGGCAAATTACGGATTTGCGTATATCCATCGCCAGAATCTTGACAAATAGTGAATAAAACACCCGCTTTTTGGAGCTGAGCACCTGTTTTGTACGGTTGATCCACCGCGTCATCGTCGGTAGCTGGTAATGCATGCGGCTCATGTAAAATAACTGCGACATTATTAGCAGCTAAAATATCAGCAATCATGTAGCTATCCGTACCTCCGGCAATGACTAATTTGAAGTTAAATTCTTTGGCAAAATCTACGGCCACAAGCATTTCCTTCACCAAGTCACAATGAACATACAAGGTTTTTGAACGATCAAATAACCCGCGCGTTGCCTCGAATTTCAAGTTGGTCGCTGCATGTGTTTTCTCTTGTAAGTAGGCTTTGGCCTCACGGAAAAATACACGTGCTTGCTCAATCTTATCCAAACCTAATTTCACTGGATCTGAATCAGCACCACGTCTACGCATTTGCATTGGGCGATTGATCAAAGCCGGAAAAGTCATGTGCACGCCATTATCTAGCGCATACGCCGCATCTTCCCAGTTCCAAGCATCCAATTGTACGACGGTCGACATACCTGAAATCATGCCTCCTTGCGGAACAATTTGGGCTAACAAAACGCCATTGGAACGTAGCGTATTGATTACTTTACTGTCCGTGTTATAGGCAACAATCGAACGAATGCTTGGATTCATTTCACCTAATTCATCAAAATCCGCAGTGGACTTGGTTGAGCTTACTTCCACCAAACCTAAATTGGTATTCGGCGCAATCACACCTGGATACACATGTTTTCCAGTTGCGTCAATACGCTCGACATCACCTGAAACGGCACCTGTTTCAATTTTAATTTTCCCCTTTTCAATGCTCAGGGTTCCGTTTTCGATCACTTGGCCATTGCCTATGTGAAGCGTTCCGCCTGAAATCACAATCTTTTTAGTTTGTGCCGGCGAGGGATGCATGGTTTCTTGGGCGTTAAGTCCCAAGCTGGCCAACATCAATAATGCGAATATTTTCGTTTTCATATCTGTTTCTTTTAGTCGATGTTAACAAAACGGTGCGAGATACGCTCCCATAAACTGCGCTCGTGGTTGTGATCCTCTTCGCACATGTTTTCAGCTTTATACGAAGGAGTAGCTGGACGTGTTGCCATTCCTCCTTTTTTAGCCCCTAACATTTTCATCACCAAACGTTGTTTTTCAGCTTTCAATGCCTCTTGTAATTTGGCATCTTCGACACGGTCAAAAACAACTGTTCCGTCTACGATTGTTTGCTCGGATTTGGCATAGATACTTAAAGGATGTGCCGACCACACAACGACGTCTGCATCTTTGCCTTCTTTAATACTACCTACGCGATCAGCGACGTGTAACATTTTAGCTGGGTTTAAAGTCACCATTTTCAAGGCGTCTTCCTCCGACATACCTGCGTATTTCACACTTTTCGCCGCTTCTTGATTTAAACGACGGGCCATTTCAGCATCATCTGAATTGATCGCCACGTTTACGCCATTCTTTTGCATCAAATAAGCGTTTTGTGGAATCGCATCGAGTACCTCCATTTTGTAATTCCACCAATCCGCGAACGTAGATCCATTGGCTCCGTGCGCCTTCATTTTATCGGCTACTTTATAGCCTTCTAAAATATGTGTCAACGTATTTACGGTAAAGCCAAATTTGTCAGCCACCTTCAAAATCTGATTGATTTCGCTTTGTACATACGAGTGGCATGTGATAAAGCGCTTCTTATTTAAGATTTCCAAAAGCGTTTCTAATTCTAAGTCAATGCGCTTGCCTGGTCCTAATTTTTCGTAGTCACGAGCACGTGTGAATGCATCTGTCAACACTTGCTCTACGCCCATACGGGTATCTGGGAAGCGGTTATTAGCCGTATTGTAAGAACGTTTTACGTTTTCGCCTAATGCGAATTTGATAAACGGATCCCAATTGCCAAACTTCAGGTCTTCTGCATTTTTACCCCAACGGAATTTCAATAATTGCGTTTGGCCACCAATGGTGTTACAAGAACCGTGCAAGATATGCGATGCGGTCACCCCACCGGATAGTTGGCGATAGATATCCACATCTTCTGGATCGATGACGTCAGCGATGCGCGCTTCAGCCGTTACGGATTGGGAACATTCGTTGATGCCTCCTGTCGCACCTACGTGCGAGTGTTCGTCGATGATACCTGCCGTCACGTGTTTTCCGGTTCCGTCAATCACGCGAGCGGAAGCGTCTTTTAAGCCTTTACCGATTGCCGTAATTTTTCCTCCTTTTAATAGGATGTCAGTCCCCGCTAGGACACCTGATTTTTCGTTGGTCCAAACCGTCGCATTTTTGATCAAGATGGTCTCTTGTTTGGCGATGGTCTTTTTACCAAAACCCGTGAATGGGAAAACAACGTCTCCGATCACTTCAGGTTTAGCTGGTTTTGCTTTTGCGCTGCTATCTGCAGCTGCCGCAGCAGTACGTACTGCTTTCCACGAAATCCATTCGCCAGTGGCAAGCTGACCCGTTCCGCCGATGTCGGTGCCGTTCCAATTTCCAGATAAACGAGATTTCCCTGCTTTATTGGTGAATGATAAATTCACTAAGGATTCCTTTTGGCTTAGGTCTACTTGCGTCGTGTCTTTGGCGATCATGGTCACTTTGTAGCTACCTGGGTTGCCTTTAATGACTAAGCTTTTTTCTTCTTTGCCGATTTGCAAGCGGTAAGTTCCGGCTAATGTATTCCAGTTGTCCGACTGAACAGCATACGATGCTCCTTGAATCCAGTTTTCGATAATCACTGATTTTTCGTTAAATATCGGACCGCTGGTTATCAGGAAGTTGGCCCATTTACCTGCGTCAAGCGTTCCTACTTGGTCAGCTACTTGTAAGATTTGAGCGGGCGTTTGCGTTAAAGCTTCTAGGGCTTTTTGCTCTGTTAAGCCGTATTGCATCGCCTTGCGTACGTTTGCCAAAAAGCTAGATTGGTCTTTCAATCCATTAGATGTTAAAGCAAATGCAATCCCTGCTTTTTCGAATGCGCCTAGGTTGGTAGGTGCTAATTCCCAATGCTTCAGGTCGGCCACGTTCACAAAACGTGCGTCTGTTGGATCTTCTAAATCCATGGCTTGCGGGAAATTAATTGGTAGGATGAATGTTGCTTTTGTCGACTTGATTTCGTCGATACGCTGGTATTCGTTACCACTTCCTTTGATGATGTATTGCACGCCAAATTCATCGCCAATTTTATCCGCGCGAAGTGCAGACCATTTGTCGTTGGTTTCAAAAATTTGTGGCAAGCTGCTGTTTGCGTTAAAACTTTGCAAGCTTAGGTTTAGGCCTTCTTGTACGGGTTTGGTTTTATACCAATTCGCATCTAGGTATTGTTGGCGCAATAAAGCGATGCTACCCATCAACGAACTTGGATAATCTTGCGTGGAAGTTCCTTTGTCAAACGAGAATTGCGCGGCGGCATGTTCTTTTAGGATGACCAGGTTTTCTTTTTCTTTGGCAAGCGAAACAAAAACGGAAGTTCCGCGGGAGATGCCGTCCATTTGGTGTGAGGCAACTGAGCCAAAACCTATTTTACGTAGGTCTTTTGCTTTGGAATCGTCTACGTTGAATAGTTTCGCGTGACTGAGTTCTGACTTAAGCGCTTGGTTCCAGCTGTAAGGGCCTTGCGTTTTGCTAATCATTTGGGATGGCGATCGGTAAGATGAGCCGCCACCTTGTGGAGCGTCAAAACCGTAATCGCTGTATGCATCGATGAATGATGGATACAAATATTTGCCTTGGCAGTTGATGATGACCGCTTCTTTGGGGATGGGTAGGTTAGTACCTACTGCTTCAATTTTGCCTTGTTTCACTAAAAGTGTCGCGTTCGTCAGTGTGGTTTTGGCATCTTTGACGATGGTTGCGTTTGTGAAGGCATAATATCCCGAGCGGGGATTTGCGATATCGTTCGCCGGATACGTTTGTTGGGCGATGAGGGGGCTCGTGACACAAAGTAATATGAATGCAAGCCACCTGAGTGTAAAATTGTACATAGATTCAGGTTCATTTGTTGAGCGAACAAGATAAATATAAATTGGCTAATTTTCTGAAATATTGTAAATTGAGCCTTTAAAAAATTGATTTAACCTGCGCATGCGTCTGAAATTAAGTATACTATTTATGGTTTTGTTGGGCAGCTTCTTTGCTGTTCAGGCGCAGAAGATTGGCGACATTACGTTTAATAAACTCCCACAAGATTTCCAGTTGGTTCCACGCGAGTTAACAAACTTGGCGGCGGTACCTGTATCGGGTGCGGTGACGAATCCGGCGGTGACGGGCGTGAGTGTAAGGGTCTTACGAAATGGTGCTTTGTTTGCTTATGCCAAACCTGCGCTTTCAGCTTCAAAATTTTCTTCTTCCTTTTCTATTCGGGCGGAGTTGGCCGAATACGATGTGGAAGTTTATGCGTTTAAGGGGGTTGATTCGAGTTTGGTCGTTCGTAGGAAATCGGTGGTTGCGGGAGATGTATATTATGTGACGGGGCAGTCGAATGCCTGGATTGGGCCGATTGATGATTTGGTATATCAGGGAACGTGGGTGCGATCGTTTGGTTTGGTTCAGGCCAATGATAATTATGGGCCGTATGTGTTGGCAGATACACTCTGGTCATTGCCGGTGGGAAGGGCGCGGATTGGTCCGTGGGCGGCTGAGATTGCGAAGCAGTTATTTGAGTCGGAGAAGATTCCTATGGCATTTATTAATTCGGCAGCGGGGGGATCGTACATCGACTTTCATTTGATTTTGAGTGGGAATGTAACGTCTCCGATCACGGGTGGCGACATTATGTATTACAAAGCATTGAAGTCCGGTACGATATCTAAAGTGCGGGGAATAATATTTAGGCAGGGGGAAGGAGAGGTCGCATTGGAAAATGGAACGCCAAATTTATGGGGAACTAAGTTTTTGGCATTGAAAGATAAATGGCTAAAATATTTCCCGTCGGTTGAAAAAATATTTTTACCTCAATTGAATGTGTATGAGTACCGGTATGATTTAGCTGCGATTAGTCGGGAAAATCAACGCAAATATCATGCTCAGGATCCAATGATACGTGGATATGCAACGGTGGGGACCCTTGGATTTGACCGATTACATTATTCGAATGCGGGTTACCGTCAATCTGGACAGGAACTTGCGCGTATCATGTTAAAAGAAATGTATGGGCAAAAATTGTCTCCTCAAATTTATAGCCCAAATATTCAGCGGGCCTACTTCAATTCGAGGAGTGAGCGTGATAAACTTTATTTAGAGTTTGAGGAAGGCCAGGAGATGGTAGCTACCTTGGACACGACCGTTCGGGATGAGCAAGGGAATTTACAGAGTAGAAGACTAGGTCAAAATTTCTTTTGGGATGATTTTAATGCCAAGTCATTTGATTCGTTTATTACAAACATAGAGGTGGAGGGGCGAAAAGTCATTTTGACATTTAAAGAGCCGTATGATCGCAATGTGATTTCATACCTACCTGATTATCATCGTGAATTTGAGGCATTTAAAAAGTCTTATGCATTTCCTGGGCCATTTTTAAAGAATAAAATGGGTATGCGGGCTTTTGGATTTACGCGTTTCCCGGTTGGCTATAAAGATGAACAATTTATAGAATATACGATTTACCCGAATCCGTCGAAAGATGTTGTGAATATTCAGTGGTCGAATTTTGTAGACGGGGTGGTTGATGTATTCAGTATGTCGGGCTTGAAGATTTATTCCCAACAAATCGAAGGCGTCAAGACGGCGCAATTCCCAGTTTCTACCTGGTCTAGGGGAAATTATTTTGTTCAGTTTACGAGCTTGGATGGGAGAAAGGTGACGAAACGATTGGCGGTTAATTAATTAGTCCGAAGTCCGAAGGGAAAGAGTCCTGAGTAGAGACACGATACTTCGCGTCTTCAGTCCGTAGGTAAGGAGTCCGGTGGGACTAGTTCAAAATAAAAATTTCAAACAAATCGTATACAAAGTCACCTAATTAAGACGCGAAGTATTGCGTCTCTACCATACTATTTCCTTCGGACTAATGACTTCGGACTACAAGTCTCTAGGCCTGCGGCCTAAAGACTTGTATAACACCCCCTCCTTTCCACCATCCCGATCTTAGGATAATAATCCATAGCTTTCGGGGCTGCAACTAGAATAATTTTTGCGTTGGGAGTATGCACTTTCATTGCGTCAATTAATGCTTTTCCGATGCCTTGGTGCTGGTAGGCTTCGTCTACGGCTAAATCTGCGAGGTAGGTTGTATAAGAAAAATCGGTCATGGCGCGGGCGAGGCCCACGAGCCTTTCTCCGTCATAGGCGCCGATGTAGGCATTGGCATGGTCCAACATTAATTGCATGGCTTCTAAATCATGTAGAGGTCTCCGTTCACCAAGGGTGGATTTATCCAAGATATTGATAAAATCAGTCAGACTGAGACTGGGGTTGATGCGGTATTCGATGGCCATTATAGGATTAAAAAAGGTTTCTATTTCAAATTTAGGAGGTTTGTTGACATGTCCCTCCATCGCTCGGTATATTCGTGACTAAAATTAAGCTCATGATCGCCGAAAAGTTTGCTAAAATCACGTCCGATGCCTTTACGCATGCCAAATTTTTGAACACGCTTTCCTATATGGAAAATGTGGGGGCGAAGAAGATTTCCAAATTTGAGCCGAAAACGGAGGTCAGTTTGATCGTGTTGAAACATGCGGCGGAGGAGCACCGACATGCCTATTATTTGAAGAAGCAAATCAGCAAATTATGGCCAACTGGCTTTGAAACGTATGCAGATGCGTGGTTATTGAGTCCACAAGATTCACGGCATTACTTAGATATGTTGGACGTTCGCGTCTGTCAATATGCCAAAAAGGTACTCGGCCTATCCGGCGCTGATGTCAAATGGGCAGCGTATTTATTGGTCACGTATGCCATCGAGGTTCGAGCGGATATGCTCTACCCGATCTATCAAAAAATATTAACTGACATCGGATCCAAGGTGCAAGTCAAATCCATCATCGTGGAGGAAGAAGGTCATTTGGAGGAAATGATCGCGCAGTTGAAGGCCTTCTCACCTGATTGGGAAAAACATGCTGCGGCAGCTTGTGCTTATGAAGCGGAACTGTTTGAAGGTTGGATTAAGAAAATCGCTTAGCTACTAGGTTGAGCAACTGATCTTTGGGGGCCTGATCTTTTTGGGGGCCTGATCTTTGGGCTCCCCTAATTTTTGGGCTCCTACTTACCTTTGGCAATCCTCCAAGGTTTGCCAAAGGTAGTGTGGAAAGTCGACATTTTAGACCCAACAAATTGATAATCTGATGGTTAACTCCCCCTGATGTCCCGCGAAAACCTTACCTTTGGCAAACCTTAAAGGATTGCCAAAGGTGTGTCCGCGCCAGCGGTGTGTTCGCGCCACTTGTGTGAACGAAGCCAGCGGTGTAGCCGCACGAACAGTGTGACCGCGCTATCGAAATTGTCCCCTGGGTAGAATGTCCACCATGAGAATTCCAATATTGACTAATTCGTAGAAAAAGTATAAATTGACAGGGTAATGGGTATCCGCCCACTAAACCTATGTCAAAAATCATTGTGATCGGTAGCTCAAATACCGACATGGTTATCGTGTCCGACCGACTTCCGAAACCCGGAGAAACTATACTCGGCGGACAATTTCTTTTAAATCCTGGAGGTAAAGGGGCCAACCAGGCCGTGGCTACCGCCAAACTTGGTGGAGAAACCCATTTTGTATGTAAGGTGGGAAATGACGTTTTTGGTGAAATGGCGCGAAAACAATTCATCGAAACGGGAATTCACAGCGAATTTGTACAAACGGATCCTGGAAATCCGTCGGGGGTGGCACTCATCAACGTGGACGCCCACGGCGAAAATTGCATCACCGTCGCTTCAGGGGCAAATGGAAGTCTGAGCAAGGCCGACATCGACAATGCCTCCATCCTATTTGAAAAAGAAAACATATTACTGATCCAATTGGAAATTCCATTGGCTAGCGTTTGGTATGCCATCGAAAAAGCAGCCAATGCAGGCATGAAAGTCATCCTCAACCCAGCGCCTGCCGCGCAAATTCCGGATCACGTTTATCCGCACCTATTCGCCATTACCCCGAACGAAACGGAAATCGAATTACTAACGGGAATTGCCGTCACGCATTTGGATGATGCAAAAAAAGCTGCAAAGAAATTAATCGAAAAAGGCGTTCAACATGTCATCATTACCTTGGGAGCCCAAGGCGCTTTCTATCAATCAGCTCACGAAGAACTTTTCGTACCCACCCAAGCAGTGAAAGCAGTGGATACCACGGCGGCTGGGGACTGTTTTAATGGGGCATTGGCAGTGGCATTAAGCCAACAAAAATCCTGGTTGGACGCCATCAATTTCAGTTGCCGCGCCGCTACCTATTCCGTCATGCACGCCGGCGCACAAGCCTCCATGCCAAAGCTCAGCGACCTATGAAAAAAATCATTTGTTTGATATTCTTGAGTCTGCCCGTTTTTGGCCAAAAACCAAGCGATACCCCCAAGCAAAAAATCATTTTCGATTGTGATTTGGGCGATGACATCGACGATGCCTATGCGCTCGGATTGTTGCTCACCATGCAAGACCACTATGAGATTTTAGGCATCACCACTTGTTACGGAAGGACAGAAGACCGCGCAATTTTGGCGGCCAAATTTCTGAAAGAAACCCATCAAAACATTCCCATTTATGCTGGCAGAAATACGTCGGGGCAAAATAAACGAGCCAACTGGTTTGCGGAACAATTTTACTGGTCACAGGGATTCAATCCTTCGATACCAATAAAACCGAACGCCGCAGAATTCATTAAAAACCAACTCAACCGCTACCCGGGTGAAGTTGTTATTTTTTCGGTAGGGCCGGTTACCAACATGGCCGATGTAATGGATTTACAGCCCAATATCTTGAATAAGGCGAAGGCCATTTATGCGATGTTTGGCTCGTTCCGTTTGGGCTACGATGCGACAGATAAAGTTCATGCGGAATGGAATGTAGTCGTAGACATTCCCTCTGCTAAAAAATTCGTGAACTCAGGAGCAAATATTATATATGCCGGATTGGATGTGACGGCGATGGTGAAGTTGGATGCCAACAAGCGTGCGAAATTATTACAGCGACAATCGCCTTTGACCAATGTGTTAAGTGGATTATATGTGCTTTGGGGGCAGGAGACTCCTACGCTGTTTGACCCGGTGGCGATCGGGATGGAGGCATATCCCGACTTATTTAAAACAGAAGATGTGCACATCCGCTTAGACGATCAAGGCTTTACGCGACTTATTCCGAATGAAAAACCGAATGCCCGCATTGGCATTCACATAGATCACGCAGCATTTATTGAGCGGATCATGCAAAAATATCTATACCAAAACCTATGAAAAAACTCTTCATTCTATGCGCGGCTTTAGTCGCTTTTGGCCTAAACGCCCAAACAAAAACCATCAGCAAAACCGAATTGCGCAATAAAATCAAAGGCGGTTGGGCCGGCCAAACCATCGGCGTGACCTTCGGTGGACCCATGGAATTCCGGTATAACGGAACGATGATTAATCGTTACCAACCGATTCCTTGGTTTGATGGGTATTTAAAGAAAACGATGCTGGAAAATCCGGGGCTCTACGATGATTTATACATGGATTTGACGTTTGTGGAGGTGTTTGAGCGGGAAGGCTTGAAGGCTCCTTTGGCATCCCATGCGAAGGCCTATGCGCAGGCGGGCTATGCGCTTTGGCATGCAAATCAGGCAGGTCGTTACAATATTTTAAATGGCATGATGCCGCCGGCTTCCGGGCATTGGAAAAATAATCCACATGCGGATTGCATCGATTATCAAATTGAATGTGACTTTGCAGGGCTGATGTCGCCCGGCATGCCAAACGCCGCTTCCGAAATTTCCGAGCAAATCGGGCACATCATGAATTACGGCGATGGCTATTACGGCGGGGTCTATTTAGGCGCAGCATATACCTTGGCATTCGTATCAAACGACATCAATTACATCGTTTCCGAAGCGTTGAAAACGATTCCGAAACAAAGTAAATACTACCAATGCATCTCCGATGTGATCCGTTGGCATAAACAATATCCCACCGACTGGCGTCAAACCTGGTTACAAGTTCAGAACAAATGGGCGGATGATATCGGGTGTCCGGATGGCGTTTTTGCGCCGTTCAATATCGATGCGACGGTGAATTCAGCTTATGTGGTGATAGGATTATTGTATGGTCAGGGGGATTTTGGCAAGACGGTGGAAATTGCGACGCGCTGTGGACAAGATGCGGATTGCAATCCATCATCGGCGGCGGGGATTTTGGGAACGATGCTGGGTTATGACCGCATTCCGGCTTACTGGAAATTGGGCCTAAAAGAAGCAGAGGACATTGATTTTAAATATACGTCGACGTCCTTGAATGATGTATATGAGATTGGGTACCAACATGCCTTGAAGAATATTCTCGCGCATGGCGGTCAGGTGACTGCGGATGCGGTGGTGATCCCGTCAGCTGCACCAAAAGCAGTGGCCTTCGAGGAGAGTTTTGCTGGGGTATATCCGACGGAGAAAATTGGCATTAATAAGGATTTGATGAATGAATATCGCTTCGCGTTTGAGGGCAAGGGATTTGTCGTGCGGGCGGATATGGCGAAATGGGCGTCTACGGATCCGCATGCGTTTGAGGTGGATGTATATGTGGATGGGAAGGTTTTTGAGCAGGTCAAATTGCCGGTAAATTTCACCACGCGCCGACATGAATTAACGTGGAATTACGATTTGCCGATGGGGCCGCATGAGGTGCGTTTGGTATTGAAAAACCCAAATCCGAATTATACGTGTAAGTTGATGGATGCGATCATTTACCGCGATCAGCCCTTATTGAAGACGAATGACAAATTTTACCGTTTAACTGATTAGCTATGTTTATAATTGAAACGTATTCGACGGCGGTGTGGATGTGCCTGGTGACGATGATTTGCTGGGGTTCCTGGGCAAACACGCAGAAAATGACGAGCGCGGGATGGCGCTTTGAATTGTTTTATTGGGATTATGTGGTGGGTATTTTGCTAGCTTCTATATTATTGGCTTTTACATTAGGAAGTTCGGGGCTGGAAGGCCGTGGGTTTTTGACGGATTTAGGCCAAGCGAGTTCCGAGGCTTTGCGCTCTGCGTTTGTGGGTGGGGTCGTTTTTAATGCCGCCAATATCTTGTTGGTGGCCGCCATCGGAATCGCGGGGATGTCGGTGGCTTTCCCGGTGGGCATTGGTATCGCGCTGGTATTGGGCGTTTTGGTGAATTATTTGGATACGCCGGTGGGGAATGGTTGGTTGATATTTTCTGGGGTGGCTTTGATTACGGTAGCGATTATATTGAATGCGATGGCGTATCGCCAAACGGGCAGTTCGCGTGGGATGTCTACGAAGGGTTTGGTGCTATCGGTGTTGAGCGGTTGTTTGATGGGATTATTTTACCGCTATGTGGCGGCGGCGATGGCGCTTGATTTTGCGCATCCGTCGGCGGGTTTGTTGACGCCTTACACGGCCTTAGTCTTATTCGCTTGCGGTGTTTTTGTGAGTTCATTTATTTTCAACACCGCTCAAATGCTGCGTCCGTTTTCGGGGGTGGCCTTGGGATTTGGTGATTATTTCCGTGGCTTATTCCAGGACCACTTGATCGGGATATTGGGTGGTGCAATCTGGTTTGTGGGAATGGCGATGAGTATTTTGGCGTCGGAGAAGGCTGGTGCGGCAGTGTCTTATGGCTTAGGCCAAGGGGCGACGGTGGTAGCGGCAGTCTGGGGAATCTATATTTGGAAGGAATTCAAGTTGGCACCCTCCGGCACGCAGGTACTATTGCGGGTGATGTTGGGTTTGTATGTGGTTGGGTTGGGGTTGTTGATTTATGCGAAATAAGTAATTTGGTAAAATGAAATGGCGGGGCTTTGAAATCCCCGCATTCCCTTACCTTTGGCAATCCTCCAAGGTTTGCCAAAGGTAGGTGGGAATTAAGGAGTTTTTGCTCCCTAATTAAAAATCAAGTACTTGATAATCTATTATTTACTCCCCATGAAGTGCGGCGAAAACCTTACCTTTGGCAAAGCTTAAAGCTTTGCCAAAGGTGTATCCGCGCCAGCGGTATCGCCCACGGGGAGCGGTATTATCCGAGATTAGTGAAACAAAATAGAATTATCCGCGTGAGCGGATATACCCCTACTTCCAAACCCCATTCACCCGCACCTTCGGTTTTCCTCCACCTGGACGTGTTAACGAATAACTAACCACCTTACCTTTATCCCATTTCATCGAAAGCATATAGCCTCCGCGCGTTTTCAAGCCAGATACTGACCCTGAATCCCAAGCAGCAGGTAAAGCCGGTAACAAGACCACTTGGTCCGCGGTAGATTGTACGAGCATCTCAGCCACGGCCGCAGCACCACCGAAATTCCCATCAATCTGGAATGGTGGGTGCGCATCGAATAAATTCGGGTAGGTGCCTCCACCCCGTTGGTAATTCACTTTCACCCCGTCAGGTTCCACGTACTTCAATAGCTCTCGGTACATCTTATACGCATGATCGCCATCCTGCAAACGTGCCCAAAGATTAATGCGCCAGCCTTTGGACCAACCGGTCGTCTCGTCTCCTTTGATCTCCAACGTCTTGCGTGCCGCAGCTGCAATGGAAGGAGTCTCCGCAACACTCACATGGTTTCCAGGATAAAGCCCGTACAAATGACTTTGGTGACGGTGTTTTGGATCTTCATCCTTCCAGTCATAGTACCATTCTTGCAAGTTTCCAGCAACGCCAATTTGATAGGGCAACAAGCGTCCTAAGGCCTCCTGAATTTTCGAAGCAAATAAAGGATCGTTTTTGAGCACTTTTTCAGCCGCCAGTACATCTAGAAATAATTCGCGAATCATGGCAATGTCGGCGGTTCCACCGTAGGAGGTTTGGCCAACATACCCCGTCGGGGTTAAAAATTTATTTTCAGGCGAGGTAGAAGGCGATGTCATCAAACGACCTTTCGCATCCGGAACCATAAAGGCCAAACAAAACTCTGCGGCACCCTTCATGATGGGATAAGCTTTGGTGCGCAAAAAAGGCAAATCTTGCGTAAACTGATAATGTTCCCACAGGTGCGTCGAAGCCCACGCAGCGCCCATCGGCCAATTCGCCCAACTCGGTTCCCCATTCCCAAAATCCCCTACAGGATTCGTCATGGCCCAAATGTCAGAATTGTGGTGACACACCCAGCCCGGCATGTTGTAAAATGTCTGCGCCGTCAAGCGACCTGTCTTTTCTAAATTGTCCAAAAAGCCCAAAAACGACTGATGCATCTCGGGGAGGTTGGTGTTTTCTGCCAACCAGTAATTCTCCTCCGCATTGATGTTCATCGTATAATTACTACTCCAAGGCGGTTGGATATGTGGATTCCAGAGGCCTTGCAAGTTGGCAGGCACCCCCGGCGTCCGGGAACTACTGATCAACAAATACCGCCCAAACTGAAAGTACAACGTCTCCAAATACGGATCCTTAGCCCCCGTCGCATAACGACGCAAGCGCTCGTCCGTAGGAATGTCCGTCGCCTGTGGGCCACCCAAATTCAGGGAAACACGCTGGTAGAATTTTTGATAATCTGCCTTATGACGCGATTTCAATTTTGCCAAAGGAACCCGACTCGCAGCCTCCAATTGCTTTTGGGCAATCAAGTCATCGTTCAGCCCCTCCTTCGAAGGACTCTTGTCAAAGCCGTTGAAGCTCGTTGCCAGGGAAACCAGCACGACTGCTTCCGTTCCTCCGCTAAATGAAAGCGTGGAATCCGTCCGGGTGACGGTGCCATCTGCCGACTGGATTAAGACATCGGTCGAGAAACGCGTGCCTTGATCCGTGCGAAATTGGATCGGGTTATCCTTTTTACGGATGTAATTGGGATCCGCCCGCACCGGCGCGGTGCCATTAGCATGCAGATGATTCACCGACGAGTGAATCGCGTATTTCAATTTGGAATCAAAGCGAATGCGGAAGGCCAACGACCCTTTTGCTGAGCTTGTCAAATGGATGACAAAGACCATATCGGGATGGGAAACGAAATATTCCCGTTTGATTTGGTGGCCTTGGGTTTCGTAGGAAACGTGGGCGGTAGCTTGGTCTAAGCTGAGATCGCGGTAATAATTGCTTGCATTTTCGTGGTCAAAATCCAAGTACAAGGTTCCCAGAGGCGCATACGACTCAGAGAATTTACCTTGAATTTTCCGTACGAGTGAATCAGCAGCCCGATAATTTTCATTTTTGAGCGCTTCACGCACAGCAGGCAGGTGTTTATAGGCCTCCGGATTCATGCGGGTGTTCATGGGTTCACCGGACCAAAGTGTGATGTCGTTCAGGAAGATTTTATCTGTTTTTGTTCCGCCAAAAACAGTGGCTCCCTGCTTTCCATTCCCAAGGACGAGTGCTTCTTCGAAGTATTCGGCGGGTTTGGTATACCATAATTTTAAGGGCTGGGGAGTTTGTGCGTAGCCTGTTAAAGTAAGACCTAACAATAGTAATAGTGACTTTTTCATCGAATGTAGCATAGGTTTAATTAAGCGATTAAGGCCTTCATTTTCTGGTAGCCGTTCCGGGCGACGAGCAGGGCGTCTTGCTTGTAGAGTTCTTTGTTAAATAGTTCGAGGGATATGACTTCGGGTTTCAGGAGATTCAAAATTTTCTTAATGGGTGCTTCCCCATCGCCGACGTAAATGCGGTCCGCGTCTGTGATTTGATCCGGTGCCAACGAGGTAATGTAATCATTGACGTGAAAGACCTCGACGGCGTCGTGGCCAACGGTATGGAGGCAATCGACGGAGGAACCTCCTTTGTAGATGTGGAACACATCTAATAATAATCGTGCGGAAGGATGGCCGGCTTCAGTTGCCACAAATAAAACATCCGCAACGCGGTTCAAATTTTTAGAATGTCCCCACATTTCGAGCTGGGGCGTTACCCCCATCGTCACCCCAAGCTCTAGAATCACGCGGTAACGTTCCGCAGCGCGATGTAAATCAAGTCCAGCTTCTTTCGTAGCTCCCATGGGCGGCGCGGCAGTACGCTTACAGCCTAGTTGGGCCAATAGATCCATTTCGCGTTTCAATTGCTCTACACCAGCCGAGCGAATAGCATTATCGTCCACGATCCATTGAGCAAAGCCGATGGCATTTTGAATACGCAGGCCGAGATCGGATAAGCGTTTACGGGCTTCTGAAATGCTCCCTCCCGATTTCAAATAAGCCTCCAACGTAGGCATCCAAATCTCACAGGAGCGAAAACCAGCTTGGGCGCACACTTCAAGTTCACGGATGAAGCCGAGTTTTTGGCCCATAATGGTGGACATGTTGAGGGATAATTCGGGTTTAACAATACGCGCTGCGGAAACAGAAGCCGCAGCCGACGTAGAAAATGGCACGAACGCAGCTGCTTTGAGCAGATTGCGACGGGAGAAATCGTTCATAGCGGAATAGGTTTGTTTGCAAGATAAAACATTCTGAGAAAAATGTTGCATAGGCAAACAAAAAGGCCCAAGCTTACGCAAGGGCCTTTTCAAATTGAAGTGGTAGATCCCGGACTCGAACCGGGGACACACGGATTTTCAGTCCGATGCTCTACCAACTGAGCTAATCCACCTCAATTGCCCGTAGGGTAACGGGACTGCAAAAATAGGAGAAATTTTAGTTAATCCCAATCGGCCCTATAAAAATTGTCAAAAAAGATGGAAATCGCCATTCAAGGATAAACATCCAACCGTTCGCTAAACACCGTTTGATAAATTCAGATAAAACTCCGTACTTTAACGTTATTACCCTCCATTCAGATGACATTAAGTATTTTACTTACCTTTTTCGGATCGCTATTTGCGACACCAGATACCAGTATTCATGCCTCTATCGAAGCTCAAGCCATTGTATCTGACGTGGGAGCAACACCCTTTTGGATACGTAGTTTACAATATGGTTCGGTACCCCTGGAGAATCCAGGCTTAATCTTAAGGGCTTGGAACGGCAAAAGATATAATCTCAAGAAAAAGTACGATTGGAAATACGAGGTCGAAGCTACCGGGTGGACAGGTAAGCAGAACGACTTTTGGCTGACTCAAGCTTATATCAGTGGACGATGGCGAAAGTGGGAATTTTGGGCAGGCAGAAGAAAAGAAGTGTATGGGCTGGGAGATACAACGATGACAGCAGGGTTCTACTCTTGGTCAGGCAATGCAATGCCTATGCCAAAGGTTCAATTAGGCACCCGTGATTATTTAAATTTTGCCAAAGGCTGGTTAGGTATACACATGACCTATTCGCACGGCTGGTTTGATAATCAAGGTCCAACGATTGATGCCTATTTACATCAGAAAACATTGTATGGCCGAATAGGAAAACCAACAAGTAAGATAAATTTATTTGGAGGTATAAATCACAATGTGTCTTGGGGCGGAGAAGCAAAAACTAAATTGGGTAATGAATTTGATATTTATCCAGCAGGTTTAAATACATATTTTTATGTAGTTACAATATTAAAGGATCGTACCATTTTGGCAACTGATCCAAATTCTTCTTGGGATGACTTAGGTTATCAATTTGGAAACCACTTAGGATCAATTGACCTAGCATTCAAATTTCAATCAAAAGATTTAGAAACACTTTTATATCGCCAATCAATTTATGAAACAGGGAGAATTGTATCTTTAGCGGTTATTAACGATGGATTGTCTGGTATTTCATTCAAATTAAAAAAAGATTTCATTTTAGATAAATTAGGATTTGAATATCTATACACAGCGAATCAGGGTAACTATTTATCAGGAATAGCTCAATTTTTTGGAATATCTGATCCTCACCTAATTGAAGTAGAAAATTATTTTAACAACGGAGGGCGGGGCTCCTGGAAATATTGGAATAACACTTTAGGTACCCCTATATTTTTGTTAGATAGGGAAACTATTGAAGGTGGCGGAAATAATTATAGTTTAAATGCAATAAAATCAATCCATATTTTTTTATCCGGCCACATAAATAATTCATTTAATTGGAAACTTCGATTTTCAAACAGTTTTTATGCGTATCACAGGAATCACCTTACAGCTAGATTAACAAACGATGATTATAAAAAACAGATTTCATGTGTATTTATATTAGAAAAGAAATTTTCAGATCGCCTAAATACTTCTTTAAAATTAGGTTACGATAATGGAGACAGAATAACAAATTCTCTAGGATTAAGTATTTCAGGTCATTATTTAATAAGATAAATAATTCGAGATATCAAATTGTTGGTGAAAATTAATATTTTAAGATGATTTATTTCAATCTATCGCCAAATCCGTTACCCAGGAACGTAAGAAAAATAAATTTAAAATATTGTATTAAGTTAAATTCTTCAAGCATTTTGGCATCTGTTTCAGACAAAAGAACAGGGTTTGACATATCTATATTATTAATTTGAGCTAAGCCAGTTATTCCAGGTTTTGCATCATAAATTCCCCGAATCTTCCTCTCCACAATCAATTCTTCTTGATTAAATAAATTAGGTCGTGGACCAACTAAACTCATATCGCCCTTTAAAACATTCATTAATTGTGGTATTTCATCAAGTTTGGAATTACGCAAGAACTTTCCATATATTGTTACATTACAAGGATTTGATAAATGTGTTGCTATAGAATCAGAATTTAAATTCATAGAACGAAATTTAAGCAACTTAAATGGCTTCAGATTAATGCCAACGCGGTCTTGTTTAAAAATTGGAGACCCCGTATCCAAATATCCTAATACAATTAAAATAATGATTAGTGGACTCAATAAAAAGAGTCCCATGCCAGAAAAAAATATATCAAAAAAACGTATCATACGCCAAATATTAAACTTTGATTCCAAGCAATACAGGCGTGGGATTCCAGCCAAATTCACTTCGGGCCTTTGAATCATCAAAGGTTAAATCAGAAATGACTTTATTCAACTTCAAAGAATTAATTGGAGCGTTAGGTCCAATGATGTCACCACAAAGTGCAAAAATTTTTGCAAAGCAAAATGGCAAATTAAATGGCGTTGTTTTCCTTAATTTATCAGCAATATGAAGCGACAACTCAAAAAAAGAGGGATGGACCCCATCTGTCAAATTGAATACTCCGCCTACTTCAGCTGCTTTCAATATATATTGAGCAACATCTTCAGCTAATACCATACTTTTTCTTGCGTTGCCGCCCAATATATTAAAGTAAAATCCCCTTTTGATCCCTCTAATCATAAACCCAAGATTTCCGGGAGGATTACTTCCGACTACTAATGGTAGTCTTAAAATTGTACATTTTACTTTTTTATTTGCGCACCAATTTAAAATAATCTTTTCAGCTTCTAATTTACTTTTCCCATATGGATCTAATGCGTTCAATTTTGAACTTTCTTTAATCATTGTACCATTAGATTCTCCGTAAACTGCAACTGTACTCATGAAAACAAAATTTTTGGGAATTTCACCACTTTCTAATCCAGATAAAAGATTTAACGTTCCTATTACATTTATTTCATAAAATAATTCGATTTCTTCATCAGTCTTTGGATAGAAATGTGCTAATCCAGCTGAATGTATTACAGTTTCAAAATATTGATTAAAACTAGGTTTGATGGATTTTAAATCTATATTATAATCACTATTACTCCTGCTTAACGTAAAGATTAAATTATTTTCACTTAAAATCGATAAAATAGAACGACCAACAAATCCTGTTGAACCAGTTAATAAAATATTCATTATTCTAACAAATTTATAATCTGAATTATACTATTTTGTTCTGCATCTCGCATTTCCTGAGCTATTTGTTCTGCATTAATTTTCTTTTCGTTAACGTCCACCTCAGTAATTGAAAATAAAACTTCTTTAACTGAGACTAAATCAGAATCAGAAAAATAGGAGCAGTTACCAAAAAAATTGAATGTATCACTAAATGGAGACCCATTGTACCACAAAGTAGAATTTGAACAAACTGCACTAACCGCTTTAGACGGCACTGAAATATTTGTCCAATTATCCAACAATGAGACTAAATGAATGTCGATGAAACCTAACTGATTTTGACTTACTGGTTCAATTATCTCAACGTTATTTGGCTTTCCATTTTCTTTAAGAAATAATAGAACTTCATCTGAATATTCCCCATATATAGATATCAACAACTTCAATGATTTAAAGTCGTCAATTACACTTATAACGTTAATCAAAAAGTCTTTAGAGTGCGCCTTCCCTAAATTCCCAATATACCCTAAAGTTACTTTATTTTTGCAATACCATTTTGGAACAATGTCAGATTTTGCAAATTGATGAATACCACAAGGCATTATTATTTTAATAATTTCTTTAGACCCATATTTAGACTGTAAGTACTCAAATTGTTTCGGTCCTAATCCAATTATCGCATAAGGAGGGTAATAATAAGTTAACTTTAACAAAATTCTACCAATTAAACTCCTTTCATTTAACAAATTATTGGCAAATAAGGCTTCAGGGAATAAATCAAAACTCCAATATATATAATTCCTTTTACGCAGAAGCAATCCACAAATTGTATTTATTAATGGTGGATTTGACAAGGAAATTATAGTTTGAATATTTAAACTTTTTGCATAAAAAACTAAACGAAAAGAGGTGAACACATCATTAATTATTCTAAATATCCCTTTTCCTGAATAGTATGATTTTATCTTGTGAATATTTAATGTTTTTAGAAATGTAGAATCAAATGCTCTTAGGCTAATATCTGTTTTGTATTTACTTTCTGTGGTTACAATATGTAAGTTTAATTTACTATTTATCTTGATAAGTTTTTCACATAAATCATACACTGAGTTAGAATCTACCACGTTAACAGGAGCAAAATATTTTGTTATTATAATAAGATCTCGTGAATCTTGTTTTACTAACCTCATTAGTTTTTATACTTTAATATATAATTGAATTTAAATCTGTAATTACATCCTTAATGAAAAATCATTTAAACTAAAAAGGCTATCTCTTAATAATCAAAATCTAACATGTAACACATTTAAGATAAAGTTAACATTATATAAATCAACTCTATATGAGTGTTGAAAACTTTAAATAATTAAAAAATACCAAACCTATTTTATAACATAAACATAGTTAGCATAAATTGATAAAGATTAATAGGCAAATTGAATTGAAATTTTTATTACGCTGATTATTATAAGATTCAAAAGTCCTTTAAAATCAAAAAATCTAAGAGTTGATGTCTTAGATGAAAAATCATAAATTTTAGCTACGACTAGATACCAATTCTCTATAAAAATCTTTCATTTTAACATGGGTTGAATCCCAATTAAACAAACTAGAATATTTTTTAGCATTTAAAACCAAACCTCTTCTATATGTCTCATTTTCAAGCATAAAAATTGCATTTTTTATATAAATTGATTCTGCTCTAGGAATTAAAACTGCATATCCTTCAGCTATCTCAATCAATGATGAATTTGAACACGTAATGACCGGACAGCCGGCTGCCATCGCTTCTATTATCGGCAAACCAAAACCTTCATATGAAGACGGATAAATCAAACAAAATGCGCTATTGTACTGAAAAATTAGATCTTTTTCCGAAATATCACTTAATACAGTATATCTATTGTATAGCAAAGATTCTAATAACTTTAAATGATTAATGCTAAGTTTGCCACCTCCTAAAATTACAAGTTGGTAACCTTCGAATGATGAAAGTGAACTGACAACTTTTTCAAAATTCTTATACCCTTGTCTTGAGCCAACAAACAATATATTTTTCGAATCCGCACTTTTACTATTAATTGTTTGATTTATGAAATTGTCAGAAATTCCATTGTAAATCACCTTAATACTTTTCTTTTTGACATATTTTCCATAGTACTTTAATAAATCAATATAGGTATTGTTAGAAACACAAATAATTCCATCAGCTCTTAAAATAGCAATTTTTTTAAAAAAAATATTTACAAGTCTTTTGAATCCACTTTGCATAATCTTCTTTTCATATCCCAAATCGTGTATTGTTACAACAAAGAATTGATTTTTAAATTTAAAAAGCGGGAAATTATAATAGGTGAAATGAACTAAAGTAGTATGAATAGAAGGATATAAAAACAATGGAGTAAACTGAAGTATACTTAATGGTACATATTTTCTAACAATTGACTTAATGTTTGTAAACCTTTGCCAATATAAATTATCAATTTCGAATGTGGTGGTAGAAATTAATCCTACATCAACATCGCAGTCTTTACTAAAAATCGAAATAATATGAAAAAAAACACTACTTATACCACCAACTCTCTGTAGCCTGAAAATGACATCGTCATAAATTATTCTTAATCTCATAAGCAAAAATTTAAATATATTTTAAATAGAAGTTCGTCTGTATGTCTGATCCAGACTAGATCTAAATTTGATATAGTTATACATATAATACCCATTAATGAAGAAATTAATTGAATTAAAAAGATTCAAGTTTCTTCTTATAAAAAAACGAAAACATAATGGCGAAAAATATTAACAATAACAAATCAAAAGGAAAGGATATAAATTGACTGAATGCAGGGGCAAAAGAAAAAACTATTGGTGCAAAATATATTGAATTAAGAATGTAATTTTTATTTTTTGCATTATTTAAAATCACCAAATAAAAAAAAGTTTTAAATAAATAATTAAAATCAAGTAAATTAAAAATTATAACGCCCAAAACGCCAAAGTCAGCATAATAAGGTGCTTGGCCAGCAAATTCCGGTGTATGACCCAATTCTGCCATACCTGGCAAATATATTTCATTTAAAATTATTGACCCATAAACATATGGCTTTTCACTAAAAATCGCCCTAGGCAAATATTTGTAAAAATTAGAAAGAAAAATCTCCCCATGTAAAAAATGAAATTTTGCATTAAATACGTCTTCATAAAATTGACTTGAAAAATAATAATGATCAAAATAACTGAATACTGAATCTAAAGATTCGGAAATTGTAGAGCTAAATCCATTATTAAAAAACAAAAATAAAATAAGTAATACAGAAAAATATAAACCAGAAATGAAGATTTTTCTAGTACTTCTATAATCAAAATGAATAGTTGATGATAATAATAAAAGTGCAAAGAACGAAATAATATAAGCCTTGCCACCAAAAAGATACCAAAGATAGGTATATATAAATGCGTTAATGACAAATCTTAAAAAACCATTTATTCGGTAAACGAACAATATAATCGAGTTCAATCCTAAGAATATAATCGAAAAAGCATACCAAACTCCAGCTCCTTCTCGACTAAATTGATACCCATCTCTAGGATTAATAATCCAAGAAATTGTGGTGGTATTTATATTAGTTAAAACAATAAATGATAACACATAAAGCACAAATGTGAACCTAAATATGTAATTGGAATTGCTTTTAGATATTTTAGAAACATTAAAAATTTTGAAAATTTTGAAAAATCTAAAAAACATTAACTCCAAATATTTAAGATTCTTTATTAAAAATATTAATTGAAAAGTAGCGATTACCAACTGTAAGTTGTCCATCAAAATAGAGTACTGGAAATATTGATTTTCAAATTTAATGAGATCAATAAGAGATGGTCCGATTCGTTTTAACAACAAAACTGGCATTGATAATAAGGCCAAAAATGTAGGAATTGAAAAAAATGAATATTTATACTGTTTTCTAATAAAATATAGAGTAAACAGGTATACTGGTAAAAAGAAATAGACATTAATTATGTATAAAAAAGACACTAGATTAATTTTTTCAAATTTTGATGCCAATCCCTATTAGTGAGATCAACATTAAATGTATCATTAGATGATTTCATATTAATTAAGAATTTAATATGATCCGAAAATTCCATCTTGTCCTTTGCTAAATAAATAGTTTCAGTAAACAAGGATACCTCTTCCCAATATGTACAAACCGTAGGTATATCAAAAAAAGAGTACTCATAAAATTTAATTGGATCAACATAATCAATTAAATCATTTCTTTTAAACGGTATTATTCCAATATCCGCATTTTTAAGATACTTACCAATTTGATTATGACTTCTTGTTCCAAGTAAAAACAGATTATCATGCTTAATTTTGATATTTTTCCCATTTACTGGTCCAATAATATATATTGAAATATTAGGTACTTTATTCAATAGATGTAAAATAATCTCCCAATCAAACCAATTTTCAAGTGCCCCAATATATATGATTTTAGTTTCATTTTTATCTATCAAATATTCACTTGGCATTTCGATAGAATATGATTTTAATTGATTGTTATTTATACCATTAGGAAGATGGAATACTTTGTTAGCAAATTTTTCATCAATTAATTT
>CAIUGL010000066.1 GCA_903898715.1 uncultured Cytophagaceae bacterium | reverse complement strand
GATGGGGCATAATGTTTTTTATGTTGGCCCGGAAGCGAAGCATGTTCCGTAGCTGAAGTCCGATTTAATATGCGGCCTACGCAGTCTTCGATTGATTCAATTGAAATTGCGCCGTGGCGCAGTAGGACAACGTCGTCTCCTTCGAAGCCAACGATCGTTGATTCGACACCGGACTGACATGCGCCACCATCTAAGGTATAAATGGAGGGGAAATAGGCGTCTACATGTGCTGCCGTGGTAGGGCTAATCCGGTTGAAGGGGTTGGCGCTTGGGGCGACGAGCGGGAAATCCAATTGGTTTAACAGGTTTATAGCTGCGGGGTGATTTGGGATACGAATGGCCACATTTTCCTGGTTAGCCGTCACGGCATGGCTGACCGATTGATTTTTAGGCAGAATCAAGGTTAGGGGTCCTGGCCAAAATTGTTTGGCGAGGAGATTCGCTTTTTCTGGAAAGCGTTTGACAAGTGCGCGCGCTTGGCTGATCGAGGCCACATGCACAATCAGCGGGTTGGTGGTTGGCCTTTGTTTAGTCGTGAAAATATTCGCTACGGCTTTGGAGTTGAATACATTCGCGGCAAGACCATACACCGTTTCGGTGGGTAGGCCGATGAGCTCTCCTTGGTTGAGGCGCTCGCGAATGAGTGTTATATCGGTTGTAATCATATCGAATTAAGGGTTGCAAATATCACAATACATCGGGTTTTCTTTTTCCATCGCGTGACCAGGGGGTCGGTGTTCAGTATACGTACATGCTTGGCAAGCATAAATATCTGCTTTAACGGTGCGTGTGGGATTGCCACATAGGCTACATGGTAGTCCGCGCTCTTTTTCCTTGAGGGAAAAACCGGGCGTTTGACACGTAGGACAGGTGGAATTAATTTGCTGAATTAAGGACGCGGTCATCGCATCGATAACACCCATGCGCGTGGGATTATGCATGGCACGCATATCGGTTTCTACGGTACATTGCCCAAACCGACTGAAGAAATACTCCACCGTTTGATGCAGCACTTGTTTATCACGAATACCTTTGACACAATCAGCCGAATCATCAGCCTGTTTCTTAACAATCAGTCCGTGCGAAGGGAATTTAGCTTGATGTAAAAAGTCCGTTAACATATCGATGGAAGTCAACGTGATTTGGCGGTAATTTGTTTTAGTCTCTAGCTTTCGGACCAAAAATTCCCAGTTATTTTTCTTATCGATCAGCAGCAAAAATTCTTCGTGCGCCGGAATAAATGGGATACTAGGATGTGGACCAAACGAACCCTCTGATGCAATGGCTAAATCTACTGATGTCAAATCCATAGCTAGCTGACATTTCTTTCGTGCCGTTTCAACAGGGCTGTCCGTTCGATCGACCTCGCCAGAAAATGTCCCCAAAAGATCCGTGTCTAGTTGGTCCGTCACGAAACAATACAAACCCAAGTCCTTCGTCAGATGTGGCGCGATTACATTTTCTTTGCCGTGCTTGGTGGCAATGACGATTTTTCTCCCCTTAAAATGGGTTAAACTATCCATGTATGATCTGAAGAAAAAATAAGCGTTCAAAATTAGACATGGATGCGATTTTACTGAAGATGCTGAGACAAGCGCACTAAATTCAATGTAAGTAAAATAAGGATACTGACAATTAACTTATCCGTCACCGGATCCTGTGTCGTAAAGCTGATAAAAAGTCCGGCGATGATGCCTATCACATGAAGAACAATAAAGAAACTACGGTAGGCTGTTTTCACTTGTGAAAATTTAATTGCAAAGTAACGGACGACAATTAGATAATTTTTATTTAAGTTTATAATGAAATACATTAGACCCGCTTATGAATTATACGCTGAATCAATTACAGATTTATTTAAAGGTTGTTCAAACGATGAGCATTACCAAGGCTGCCGAGGAGTTAAACTTAACCCAGCCCGCGGTATCCATTCAGATAAAAAACTTTCAAGCGCAATTTGAAATACCCTTGATTGAAATCATTGGTAAAAAAATATATGTGACTGATTTTGGTACAGAAATTGCAAAATCGGCAGAAGGAATTATCGATCAAGTGTATGCCATCAATTATAAAACGATGGCCTTTAAGGACCAATTATTAGGTCGCTTAAAAGTATCGATTGTGTCCACAGGAAAATATGTATTACCCTATTTTTTAACTGATTTTTTGAAGTCGAATCCGGGCGTCGAGATTAGTATTGATGTAACAAATCGGGAGAAAGTTTTTCAAAGCTTGGAGAATAATGAGGTGGATTTTAGTCTGATATCCACGGATATTAATAGCCCTAGTTTTGAATACATTGACATCCTAGAAAATGAACTATATCTCGTTGGCAATCCCCAAACAGCCAAATTAAACCCCAGTTTTGCCTTTAAGGAGTTTAATCAAGAGCTCCCCTTGATCTTTCGAGAGAACGGTTCTGGAACGCGAAAAATCATGGAAACCTATTTGAAAAAACAGGGAATTCATGCGCTAAAAAAACTGGAATTGATGTCAAACGAGGCGGTAAAGCAGGCCATTATGGCGGGGCTAGGGTATTCGATTATGCCGATGATTGGGATAAAAAACGAATTGAAAAATGGCCAACTATCCATTATTCCACGTAGTGGATTACCAATCAGCACGACTTGGAAATTGATTTGGCACAAGGAGAAAAGTCCATCACCTGTTGCGAAGGCTTTCATGAACTATGTCATCGAAAACAAAGACCAGATTAAGCAAAAACACTTTGAATAAATAAAGCCGAACAAATCTGCTCGGCTTTATTAACACCCCTTTTTCATTAATTAAATATTCAACTGAAATCGCACAGTCAAATGTCTATGCTACAAACTTAACCGGGGGTGTTGATTAAAAAAAATTAATTTCATTATGCTATATATAAAAGAAATTAATGTTATTGATTTTTTAACCGAAGGGTTGAGCCTGTTATTTCGACATCAAATTTGGTCAATCCACGCGTAGCAGGTCCCTGAATTAGGGCGCCTGTTCCACTAAATGTGGAGCCATGTGCGGCACATAAAAAGGACGACGTGCTATTTTTGTATTCAACAGTTGCACCCGCGTGAGGGCATACGGATGAAAATGCCGAAAAGCTCGCTGGGGTATTCCCCGTTGCTGTACGAATAACAATGTATCCGCTCCGCGCAACAAAATCATTGACTGCTTTTATTTCAGAATCCAGGTTAATTAAAAACCCGGACGCTGGGGCTGGGTTATTGACGGCACCAGGAGCGCCATTGTCCTCTTTGGAACAAGCGCTCGTCATGCAGGCAAGGCAAGCAACCGAAAAGCTTCCTGTTAATGTGGTTAAAAACTCGTTTCTTTTCATAAGAACATGTGTAGGTTTTTCAAGGCTTTAACTAAGAAGAAACCGTTTTGTTTATGGGATACATGAATTGCATGTAAAACAAAATAGCAGCCACACCGTTTCCTTTAATAAAAACGTATGAGCAACTGGACAGAATCGGCGAATAGCCTAGAGAAGACATTCAAGTTTGAGACCTTTGAAGCAGCCATGTTGTTTATGCAGCAAGCTGCCATCAAAATCTCCGAACTAGATCACCATCCGACGTGGACAAATACCTACAATCGAATACACGTGGTGTTACAAACGCATGATGCTGGGAATTCGGTAACCCAAAAAGACAGAGATCTTGCACACATCTTAGATTCGCTTTATCTGGCTGAATAAAGCATGCCGGAAAGCTGAACCTATTTTTCAAATAGCTTTTGCGTGTAGTCTAACAGCCGGGAATCTCCGGCTGCGCCATGTCCAGGTACAACATGTTTCACTAGCGGGAAATTAGCTTTTACTTGGTTCACAGTTGCGGACCAGGCTTGCACATTCGCATCCCCCAAGTAACCTTTTGTGGCATTCAATTCTTTGATTAAACATCCGCCAAACAAAACCTGTTCGCTTGGAAAATAGGCAACCACATTGTCGCGGGTATGACCTTCCCCAAAGAACTTAACGAGTACTTCCTTTGTCCCAACCCTCAAGGTCGTTGACCCCTTAAATCCTTGCTGCGGTTCGATTAGTTGGTTTTCTTTGGTCAATTCAATTGTTTTTTCATGCGCAATCGAGGGGATACCTGCCGTGTGAAATGCCAACAGCCCACCCAAACAGTCATTGTGAAAGTGGGTAGGAATCACAGCGACGATTTTGCAATGCAAGGAATCATGAACTAGGCGAATCAATTTTTGGGCACTTTGATCATCTGTGGGCGTATCGAAAACGAGCGCTTCTTGACCATTGCGTACGACCAAGCCATTACAAGGAACATGTCCGAAATCGTTCGTTTGTAAATAGGAGGTATGTATAAACGTGTTTTGCGTCAACTGGGTTAAGGTCACTTCTTGTGCGTATACGCTAGGCATGATGCCAAATACTAAAAACAAAAGCTTCTTCATGAATGGATTCGTCGGGTCCTCAAAAGTACGGCTTTCATTCTATATGGAGTTAAAAATTCTTATTTAAAATAATTCTAAATAGTGTTGTAAAATTAAATCCGCCTCCCTACATTTGTCCTCTATTTAAAATTAGTCTAAATAAATTTTGTGTGAAAAAAGCGCTATTTGCCTTTGTATTGCTAGTTTCTTTCTATTCCAATGGGCAATTGGGGTCGATTTCAGGGTTAATTTCCTCGGAATCAAATGAGGCGCTTCCTGGTGCAACGGTTGTTTTAGTGGGTACCGTTCGGGGAGTAGAAAGCAATGTAAAAGGGAATTACGTACTCAAGGGCTTAAAACCCGGATCCTATACCGTCAAGGTTAGCTTTGTGGGCTATACCCCAAGTACAAAAGAAGTCACCATCCTGGGTGCAGAGCAACGTGAAGTAAATTTCAACTTAAGCGATGTGACCGAACTACAAGGGGTCTCTGTCTCCGCACAAGCTGGTGTAAAAGGCAATACATTTTTGCCACAGGTGAACGAATACACCATCACGGCTGGGAAGAAAAATGAAGTTATCGTACTCGATAACCTTCAAGCGAATTTAGCGATGAATAACTCGCGTCAAATTTTCTCTCGAACTCCTGGAATCTCGGTTTGGGAAAGCGATGGATCCGGCATTCAATTAGGCGTGGCTTCTCGAGGGCTTTCTCCCAATCGCTCCTGGGAATTCAATGTGCGCATGGACGGTTATGACATCACGCCTGACCCCATGGGCTATCCAGAAGCCTATTATACGCCACCCATGGAGGTCGTTGATCGTATCGAAATTATTCGTGGTGCGAGCTCCTTGCAATATGGCCCGCAGTTTGGGGGACTGATGAATTTCGTTTTACGTAAACCTGATTTATCTACCAAGCTGGTCGTAGAAAGTCAAAACACAACGGGTAATAATGGATTGTTTAGTTCATTTAATTATGTGGGTGGTACGTCAGGCCGACTCTCCTACACGACGTATTACCAAAAAAGACGTGGAAATGGATGGCGCCAAAACGCTTATTTCAATACCGACCACTCGCACGCTGAAGTTTCCTATGCGATATCGAACAAACTAAAAGTAGGTGGGCAGTTGACCTACATGCAAACAGAGAGCCAACAAGCCGGCGGGTTAACTGATAAGGCCTTTGCCCAAAATGCCCAACAAAGTCTGCGGGCTAGAAACTGGTTTAGTAATCCCTGGTTTATCTATGCGCTTACGGCGGACTACATCATCGATACAGACTCAAAGCTTAGCGTCAAGTATTTTGGCACGACGGCGGAGCGTAATTCCATTGGATTTACACGCGCTATCACCGAAATAGATCCTTTGGGAAGTCGACAAGTGGACCGAGATTTATACCAAACCAATGGTCTAGAATTGCGCTACTTACTTGATTATAACCTAGGCACTTGGAAAAATACGGTCGCAACCGGACTTCGATATTTTCATGGCGACATGAAGCGGAAGCAGGTAGGGGTAGGCAGCGCGGGAAATGATATGAATTTTGACGTTCAGGGTTTGTATGCGCGTGATTTGAGTTTCCAAAACATCAATTATGCCGCTTTCGCTGAAACCATATTACGTCCTACGGATCCCCTAATCATCACCCTGGGTGCCCGCTTGGAACAGATAGAAACGCACATGGCTGGACAATCCGGGTTAAGTGCTGCTGGTGTCCCGATCGCTGCTGTTCCTAGCAGCCGAGGAAGATCTTTTGTATTACTTGGTGCTGGTGCCGAATATAAACTTAGTCCTAACACAAAATTGTACAGCAATATTGCGCAAGCATATCGCCCTGTTTTGTCCTCTGATTTATTGCCTCCGGCAACAACGGATATTATTGATCCTAATTTATCAGACGCGAAAGGCTTCAATTTTGACCTAGGCTACCGCGGGGAAATAAGCAATTACTTGACCTTCGATATAGACTATTTTTATCTGGATTATGCCAATCGCGTAGGGACGATTTCGCAAACAAATAGCGAAGGAAAAATTTACCAATACCGGACGAATCTGGGGCATTCGGTTTCAAAAGGGGCGGAAGCGTACATTGAATTTAGTCCTACAACTGCCTGGTTAAAACACCAGCGTTTGGGAAACATTTCCATCTTTGCATCGGTAGCAGCCATTCGTGCGCGCTACTTAGACTTCAAAACTACTTCCGTCGTTAATGGCAAAATTGTGGAAGGAAATCTAGCCGGCAAACAGGTAGAGAATGCCCCCGACAAGATTAATCGGTACGGGGTAACGTATTCCAAAAAAGGCCTATCGGTCAGTTGGCAAATCAGCGACATCAGCCAAGCCTTCGCAGATGCGAGCAACACCATAACCCCCAATGCAGCAGCCACGACGGGACTAATCCCGGGCTACCAAGTTCAAGATATCTCTGGATCTTATAAGTTTAAAAAATATGCTCAATTGAAATTTGGGGTGAACAACATAACAGATGCGCGCTATTTTACTAGAAGGTCGGGCGGTTATCCGGGCCCCGGAATTTTACCGGCTGACGGTCGGACTTGGTATGTGGGTTTGAATGTGAAGTTCGTGAATTAGCCTAAGCCACGCCTTTGATAAAATGACAAAAGCCCCCAGTATAGTACCGGGGGCTCTGCAAAATAACAATACGATTTTCTAAATAATGATTGATTCTTTAAATGACTTATATTTTTCGATCATCTCGTTAATATAATTGAACTTGTCATTTTTCATTCTCGTTTTGACCACCCCTGTATACGTTTCACCTAAGTGATCATAATAAAAATCGGTCGTAAAAAGAGCGATTTCAACCATAATTGGAAATGTTTCCATCCCTTTTTCTTCCAAAAGGTAATGCACATTCTTCTTATTTATCTCTCCCTTTTTTCTGCTCAAAAATCCAAGTGATTCTAGTTTTTTTAGCCGATTTGAAAGCATTTTGCTGGGCATCAACTCAGGAGCTGCCTTGAATTCATTAAACGTAGATTTATGAAGAAACAACATGTCTCTCAAAATCAACAAGGTCCATTTATCCCCAAAAACATCTAATCCGGTTGCTACAGGGCACAATGACCTAAACTGAACGGTGTTATCATTTTCCATTAGGCGGCAAAAATACTAGAAGATTATTTAAATCCGATTTTCTCCAATCCTTTATGGCTAATCACGATCGCTTCTAATGCCGTCTCGTTGAAACACGCATCTTGCTCCACGAAATAATACTCCATGCCCGACAATTTTTTGTTGGCTAAAATACGTTTGAAATCAATCTTTCCGTTCCCTACTGGAGCAAACCGACCTTGATCATCCATATCTTTCACATGCCAAATCTTAAAACGACCTGGGTAGCGATTAAAATACGCCACTGGATCTGCACCCGCTTTAGTCACCCAGTATAGATCCATTTGGAAGTTGACATACTTAGGATTGCAATGCTCCAAAAGGTAATCGATGGTAACAATACCCTCAGCATCCTTTACAAACTCAAAATCGTGATTGTGATACAACAACTGCAAACCAGCCGCAGCACATTTCTCGCCTAATTTGTCTAGGATTTCGGCCAAATTCTTCGCGCCGCCTTTCATGGTCATCCGTTTGTTCACATTGTCAAACCCAAATAATCCCATCGGAGGAACCGGAATGACGAAATATTTGAATCCAGCAGTTTTTAAATCGGCAATTTGCTGATCGATGTTTTCAAAATTAGCTGATCCTTGATGGGCAGAAATCGGTGTTAATTTCATTTCGGCCAACAATGATTTAAAATCAGCTGGAGATAAATTATAAAATTTGCCATTGTTATAACCCGCTGATTCAACGTTTACATAACCTGCTTGAGCTACTTTTTCTAAGGTTGCACGCGCATCTTTCATCGCATCGCGAACGGTGTACAAGGCTAAACCGCCAAAAGGTTTTTCAGATTGAAACGCTTGATTTGACGGTCCAAAAGAGAATAAGGATACGGCCATCAGGACACATATCACTACAAATGATTTCATTTTCATGGATAAAGTAGGTTAAATTCAACAAAGGCACAATTTAATGTATTTTTTTGATAAAATAGAAATGGTCTATCGGTTAAGTAAAGTTGGCCAAGCTATAATGACTTAACATTCGAAAAAGTAAACTAGGCATGGAATAATTTAATATCCCACCTATCTCAATAGAATTTAAATCCCGTATTTTTGGCCATCCAAAACGTACCCTCATGAAATTAGCTAGTAAAATCATCGGCGGCATATTCGCTTTTATATTCCTTGTCTTAATCATCATTTGCGAAAGAGATCGGCCGGTGGACGAGTTAATTCCTTTGTACGCAAATCAGGATTCCAAGTTCATGCCCATCTTAGGGATGAAGGTTCATTACCGCGACGAAGGTGTTCAAACAGATTCCGTGCCCTTGATTTTACTGCATGGCATGTCGTCCTCATTAAATACCTGGGACAGTGTCGCCATGGGATTAAAGGCTGAGCGGAGAGTAATCAGTTTGGATTTACCTGGCTTTGGACTTACGGGTCCATCCCCTGAAAATGCGTATAACTTTACCTATTATAACAAGTTCATCGATTCATTCACCACCCGATTAAAGATCAAGCGCTTTATCTTGGCAGGTAATTCCATGGGCGGCGCCATTTCTTGGAATTATGCATTGCACAATCCACAAGGTCTTGCCAAAATGATCTTGATCGATGCAGCCGGGTATCCTAAAAAAGGGGAGAGTGGATCATTAGGTTTCAGAATTGCCTCCACACCTGTAATCAATAATTTATTGCTTTACGCAACCCCCAAATTTCTGGTACGCAAGAGTTTAGAAACCGTTTATTACGACCCCGCACGTGTGACAGATGCGCAGGTGGAACGTTTTCATGATATAGCCATTCGGG
>CAIUGL010000065.1 GCA_903898715.1 uncultured Cytophagaceae bacterium | reverse complement strand
CCTGTTTTTTTTGATTTTATTTGTCAGACTTCTTCTTTTCCTCCTTCTTCTTCACTAAGTCTCCGGCATTCAGCTTCTTAGCCACCGTCGCGTAAGGACCCGCAATGATTTGTTGGCCATCCTTCAATCCCGACACAATTTCAATGTGCTCAAAATCCGAAATGCCCGTCTTCACCTCCACCTGCTTCACTTTACCTTTCTCCTCCACAAATACCACCTCTCGGATGTTTTCCTTACGTTTTCTTTCTGCATTGGCATCATCCTGCGTTTTTACTGCCGCGCCATCTTCTGATGGCTTATCGCCCTCCGTCTTCTTCTCTGCGCCCAACTCTCGAGTGGTGACAGAAGCCAATGGTACCGTCAAAATATTCGACTTGCGATTCGTTAAAATCTCAACCGAAGCAGTCATTCCCGGCTTTAACGGATACGACAATTTACCCTGAATCAAGTCCGCATACGAACTACGCAACACACGAATCTTTACCTCAAATTCCGTCACGGCATCATTCGAAACCGCAGCAGCCGTTCCCGATGAATTCGCCGAACTTGCTACCTCATATACAACACCCATGAACTTGCGATCCGATGATGAAAATGCATCCACATCAATCATTACCGTATCTCCCAAACTCACCCGCGTAATGTCATTCTCATTCACATTCACCCGAACCTCCATGTTATTCAAGTTCGCAATACGCAACATCTCCGTTCCCGCCATCTGTGATGTTCCCACCACACGCTCCCCAAGCTCCACATTCAACTTCGAAATAATACCACTCTGTGGCGCATAAATCGTTGTTTTTGTCAAATTCGTCTTCGCCTCTTTAAATGCCGCCTCCGCTGATTTAACATTAAAATTTGCCGCCTTTACATTGGCTTTCGCTGCTTCTAGATCTTGTTTGGCAACGATATAGGCCGACTGGAACTGATCGAAGTCGGCATCCGAAATCACCTTATCCTTATGCAAACGATCATTCCGATCAAAGTCAATCTTCGCCTTGCTTAAACGTGCCTCACTCTGCGCCAATACCGCCTTGCTCTGCTCCGAACCCGCCTTCTGCGCATTGACCTGAGCCTCCGCACGCGCTAATAATGATACATAGTTATCTGGACGAATCTTCAATAACTCCTGGCCAGCAACTACCGAATCTCCCTCGGCAACATTTAATGAAACAATCTCACCCGAAACATCCGGCGATACCTTCACCTCAACCTCCGGCTGAATTTTTCCCGAAGCAGACACCTTCTCCACAATTGTTCCACGCGCCACCTTCGTATACTCTACTTCCGTAGGCTCCACCTTACCAATCCACTCCATCTTCTTCGCAAGCGCTAAACCTCCGAAAATTAATACCACCGCAGCTCCGATGATATACCATGTTTTTTTACCTTTCATAAGCTTAATTGTTATTCAGTCATCAGTCGCTAGTAGTCAGTCACTAGTCGCCAGTCAAGTTGTTTAATATTCTCTTTTATAATAATCTCTTAGCTCTTCGTTCTTAACTCTTAACTAAAAGGTTAGGCTCTTCCCTTGATAAAAATCTAAAATCTTCGTCCGGAATACATAGTCATATTTGACCTGCACCAAACTTAACCGCGCCTTATCCAAATTCGTCTTCTGTAAATTATAGTTGACAAAATCAATCGTTCCTGCCGAAAAGCGACTCTCCGACGCGCGAAAGCTTTCTTCCAAAGCCGATACTTGCACCGCACCCGCTTCATAGCGCTTCGCCGCATTCAACATATTGACATACGCCTGCTCAATGTTTTGACGCAAAGTTAAGCGCGCACGTTCTGCTTCAATCTCCGCATTGCGCTGCTGCAAACCTGCTTGTAACACACGCGTGCGATTAGCATACTTCGTGAAAATAGGAATGTTCAAATTCAACGAAACAACCTTGTTTTGAGTATTATTCAATTGATCAAAATAACCAACCGTTGCCCCCGATCCATATTTCGGCTGCACCGTAGATACCGGATAAGACTGTCCACCTATGGCCACCGAACCTAAATTCACGGTCTGAGTGCCCAATAACTCAACGGTACGCAATGCATTGGATTGGTTGGCCGACCAGCTTCCATTCAATGATAAGGTAGGTAAACGAAACGCCTTCGCCACCGAAACACTGCGCAATGCACTCTGTACCCGAAAATCAGCCGCACGAACCAAAGGTTGTAACGACAACGCTTTGGTATATATGTCATTCACTGTAACCTCATAGCCCTTCGATGAAGGAACCGGCACCTGAATACGCGCCAAATCAAAAGCCTGAATGTTTGAATCATTCAAGAGCTGCAACAAGGTTAATTTATTGATGTCTAAGGTGCTTTGAAACGAAACGATATTCGATTCTTCGTTGGCCAACTGTGCCTTCAAATCCAGCAAACTTGTGATCGACAAAGACCCGGCATTCACCAGTTTCTGCGTACGCTCAATTTGTAATTTCGTGATTTGAGATTGGGTATTGGCGATGGCTAATTGGTCTTCAGCATTCAAAATAGCTAAATATGCGAGCACCACCTGCAACGAAATGTTTTCGCGAATCGAGGCCAAATCCTCTTGAGTGGCCTTGAGCGCAAACTCATTTTGAGCAATGGTATTCTTGAGTGCTCCGCCATTAAATAGGGTCATATTTGAATTCAAACCCACGTTATTGTAATTGATATTTCGCGAATCAAACCCGTTGGTAAACGGGTTGAGCGAACGTCCAAAACTGGCCGCTTGATTCATATTTCCATTTAAGGAAGGCAATTGATTAAAACGCGATTGCTGATACGTCAGCTCCGCATTCTTTAAATTAACCTCGTACGATTTGACATTTAAATTATGTAGGAGCGCGATCTCAACAGCTTGTGCTAATGACAAATGGACTACCTGCGCATTTCCTTGAATGGCCGTTTGCGCGTATCCAGCAAAGGAGCCAAGCAACACCGAAGCAAGCATGATGTATTTTCTAGTATGCATCTATTTCAATTAAGTTTGCAAATTTAGCCAAAAGCTTTTTGGCAGAACCTGATTTTTGGATAAACGGCAAGAGCTACGGATAAACCGAATAATTAGCGCACCACCTGATAGCGGCGCTTTGCCTCGCTTCGTGAAAAAGCATTGAAATGCCACCACTCAAATTCAATGCGCATAAAGCCCGCAGAAACCATGGCCTCCCGCAAGATAAGCCGATTTTGATAGGCTTTTTGGCTTAATTTCCCAGCAGCCAAAAGCTCCTTTTCACGCGAAGGATAGGCTAGCTCGCCAAAAAAATCATAGGGCGTCCCCATGTCTAACGGTTTCCCTGACGCATCAGCCACAGTTAAATCAATCGCCGAACCATAATTGTGAATGGAATGTTCGCGTGGATCCGCCACATATTTTTGGCGTTCACTCGGGGGATACTTCGTCAAGGTATTCCACAGTTCCCACTGCTTAGACAACGGTCGCGCCGCATCGTAAATCAATAAACGAAAACCCGGATGGGCTTTGGCTAAGTGCGCTTGTGCGCGCTTCAGCTTGTCAACCACCTCTGGCTGCAAAAAGGCATGTTTTAGACATCCGTATACGTCCTTACCCATAAAATTATCGGTCGTCGCATATTTTAATTCCACCAGCACCTCCGGAATGTGTTCCCGAACTTCAAGCAAACCCTGCTTTTGCATTTCCTGCTCAAAGGAGCAAGGAATTTGACCAAATACCCGAACCGACAACAAGCATAGAACCCAGAATAGACGCATAAGAACCAAAGATTTTCCCTAAATTTAGCCAAATTTCCTCGACCCTATGGCATTAAATTGGATTTGGTTTCTATTCTTCGGTGTAGCTTTTGTTGTTGCGCTTATTCAATTCGTCTTTTTTGGCAATGCTGATATCTTCAAAATTCTGGTAGATGGCATGTTTGATTCTGCCGAAATCGCCGTCATGAAAATTGCACTTCCACTCGCCGGCGTGATGACCTTTTTCATGGGTATTTTACAAGTAGGTGAACGCGCAGGTGCCATCCAATTTCTTGCGCGCCGCATCGGTCCTTTCTTTACCCGCCTCTTCCCAGAAATCCCCAAAGATCACCCCGTTCACGGTCAAATGATTATGAATTTTTCGGCCAATTTACTGGGCTTAGATAATGCCGCTACGCCTTTTGGACTAAAAGCCATGCAAAGTTT
>CAIUGL010000064.1 GCA_903898715.1 uncultured Cytophagaceae bacterium | reverse complement strand
TGGAAGGCAGGATGTTGCTCCGTATTTCCATATTGCATGACGCCTGACATCACATCAGGTAAGTTCCTGCCGTCATTCCAATGGCTGAATAGACCCGTTGAGAAAATCGTTTCTGGGCCATTCGAATTCGTCATGAAGTGTGTTCCGCTCAATAAGTGAATGAATAAATCCCCCGCTACACCGGTTCCTACTTCTTTAAATGCGCGCCACCAGAAGAATTTCTTGGCGTCAAATTCCATTTTGGCCGTTGCTTCGATGAAACGATTCCAATCACATGTGGACGCATCTGCGTCTTTTGGAATGGTGTATTCCCACGCACCGATGGAGCTTTGGCGATCATATACCGCGTTAACCATGTTAAGCTTTCCGATTTCGCCTTTGGCCAACATCTCTTTGGCCTTCGCCAATCCGATGCTACTTACGCGCTGGGACCCTACTTGCAACACCTTGTTATATTTCTTTTGCGCATCGATTACACGTTGTCCTTCACTGATTTTATAAACCATTGGCTTCTCCACGTATACGTGTTTGCCTTTCGCTAGGGCGTCGATGGTAATGCGTGCATGCCAAACGTCATGTGTCGCAATAATAACCGCGTCGATATCCGGGCGATCTAATAATTCTTTGTAGTTACGGGTGGTATATAAATCCTTGCCATAGAGTTCTTTGGCATTTTCGATACGACCTGTGTATAAATCACAAATTCCGGCTAATTCCACACCTGGAACTTTTAGAGCAGATGCCAAATCGAAATGGCCTTGAACGCCAAAACCGATGACACCTAGGCGAATTTTATCGCCAACTGAAATCGGTTTTTCGTAACGTAAAATACGCTCTTCTGCTTTTTGCTGTGCTGCGAATGATTGCAAAGGTGCCGCGGCGGCTACCATACTTGTTGCACCGATTTGCTGCAGGAATCTTCTGCGTGATGCGGAACTGTTATCTTTCATAATAGGTTATTTTTTCGAATGCTAATTTACAAATCTTCTAATGCGTAACGCACATAGGCGAACTTTTTTCCATCAGGACTCCAAGAAGGAACGTTGATGGTTCCCTGTCCGCCATAAAACTCCTCCGTCAAATCCTTTATTTTCTTTGTTTTTAAATCCAACAAGCGCAATTTAATTTGTCGGCCAAATGGATGTGCCTGCGCCTGATCTTCCATGTAAGTTATGATGGTCGCCACTTTATTATTGGGGGCGATGTGTGCAAACCAATTCGAGTAATTATCAAATGTCATTTGTTCCGGCTCAGATCCATCGGGTTTGATTCGCCAAATCTGCATCATGCCTGAACGGTACGAATTGATGTAAATATATTTGCCATCGGGCGAATATTCAGGGCCATCATCCAAGCCTTCTGTGCTTGTCAAACGGATTTCTTCCCCGCCATTCGTCGACATGGCGTATATGTCAAAATTGCCATTTCTTACCGCACAATAGACCATCGTTTTTGCGTCCGGCGAAACACCGTGCCAATACGATGGCGTCAAAGGCGTTAATTGGACCGGCTCACCGCCCGCCTCGCTCACTTTATAAATGAAGGAAGACCCGCCTTTAATTTCTGGTTTGCCACTGGAGATAAAAAGCGTTTTGCCATCAAAGGTATAGCCATGATCATTGTTGGCCTTCTGCACCGTTCCCGTATTCAGCTCCCCTAATTTCTCCCCTTTTGGCGAGACTTTTTCGAGTTTTCCATAGGCGTTGATTAAAAGAAATTTCCCATCCCGCGACCAGTTGGGTGCCTCGAAATGTCGTTTTTCTTCTAAAATTTTTTCGGATTTACCGGACTTGAGGTCGTATATGTACAACGAACTGATGACTTTTTTGCCCGCGGGCACCTGTGCCGAAAGCGAGCTGGCGATGAGCGCCAGGGCGAGGATTTTTTTCATGGTAGGTGTAGAGATTCACGTAAGTTTACACAGAATCAGATTAGATTCCTATCCTGACTTCCCCCCTTAGCCCTCTCTCTTACCTTTGGCAATCCTCCAAGGTTTGCCAAAGGTAGGGGGGGGGCGGATAGAATAGATTCGAAAAAACTGATAATCTAAATCAGTTTACTGGAAAGAAAATACCAGCGGAAACACAAAACTTACGATCGCTGCCCAAAGTGCATAATAGGGCAAAAACTGGGTCATACTTGCCTCTACATCACTGAGATTTTTTTGACCTTTGAGCAAGCCAAGCAATTGGCGCGTGACAAAAACAAGGTTCAACAAAACCAGTACATTACTACCCAAAACAGCCAAGCGATTAGGTGTAATACCCAATTCATACAATCGAAAGGCGATGGCTGAAAGCGCAATCCCATTATTGATAATGGCCAGACAGGCTAAGGCCAACAACGAAAAACGTTGAAATGACGAGGATGAATCTTTCGTCGCTTCGCTGACCGAGAATAACAACAAGGCCATCACTCCGATCAAAATCCCATTAAAAATTAGCAAGAACTCGCGATCGTTGTAAGGGTCTTTTCCTGTGTAAATGAATGCGGCGAGGAAAATCACCAACATACCCGTAACTAATGGCGTAAAGATCCGCGCAATCACCGGGGAAATTCTGCTAACTAACGTAGGGTTTTGTTGGACTACTAATGTGGCCAACAAAGGCACCGATGGAAGCGCGGAAAGGACTAAATAGCGGAAGTAAAAATCCTCGATTTTGATGTCGATTAAATTGAAAAGGTTAATCGTCAAAGCAGTGAATAAGCCCCCTGCCAAAACAATCACGGCACACATGACCAACAAGTCACCATGAAATCGCAAGAACTCGATACGCTTTGAGGTGATAGACAAATTTGCCCCCGTGAAAATAAAACCAACCACCATCCATAGTAAAATTGGCAAATGAATACACGTTAAAACCAAGGTATCACTTACCGGACCGACAGGCAATACATTGATAAATACCATCGAGAAAAGCAGTATCCCGAATGGAACAATGAGAGATTTAAATGGCAAGCCTTGTTTATATGTCAAATACGCTGCCATCCCCGGCATCACGATAAAGGCCATATTTCGTGGAAAATAGACATCATGTGAGATGGAAAGTAGATCCGGTAGCTGCATAAAAAACGCCACAATAAGCGCGATCACACCCACAAAACTCCAATCTTTTAATCCTCCCCAAGTGATTTCATCTTGCGTATTTCGAAGGCGTTCATGCCATATTTGAGCCGTTAATTCCGTCTGAATTTCAGGATAAACTGCAAAAAAAGTACGCTTAAAATCAGCAGGATTTGACCGATATAAATTCTCCAAAAAAGCTGCTTGGCCCAAATTGTTTTTAATAAGATTCTCCATGCCTTATGATTGCATCTGTTTGATAAGTTTTTCCAAAGTGACTAAATGAGCGGCAAAAGCTTTACGCCCAAGCTCCGTTGCCGCATATTGGGTATTTGGCTTGCGGCCAATGAACTGTTTGCGAACTTCGACGTATCCCAACTTTTCAAGGGCCTGCATATGACTAGCCAAATTGCCATCGCTGAGTTGCAAAGAATCCTTCAAGCGTGCAAAATCTAATGCTTCCTCCACAACTAAAAGGGACATCATGCCCAAGCGGACCCGACTTTCGAAGGCTTTATTCAGATCGTCTAGGAAATTAGGCACGTTCGTATTTGACATAAATAATGAAACCATATATCACATGCAGAAGCCCAAAGCCCAACGTCCAAATCAATAACCCATACGCCAAAAAGTACGTGGCCAAAAGACCTAAAAAGATAAAAAGTAGGCCAACCGTCCGAACGGCATCTAATGTATATTTACTCGCACTCACGAGACCCATCCCATAAAATAACAATGTAGCAGGAGCAGCGATGGCTATTAATCCAAAACGAGCTAAAAGCATTGAAAAGATTCCCCCGGCGAAAACCGGAATCGCTAAACTAAATGCAAGGCGTTTTGCCGCATTGTCCCAGGCAGATTTACCCGATAGATTTGCGTTGCGCATCGCCAAATAAAACCCGATACCAATGCAAATAATCAATAAACTGATAAAACAAAGGATCAAAGCTTGGGATGACGAGAGCCACATGCGATCTAACGCTTCCGATTCGAAAGGCGAAATACCTGTCACTAGGTAGATAGTATATAGACAAACAAAAGTTATAATTCCAGCTAGGATGCCCGATAAGCCACTGATTGATTTAAATCGCGTCGCTTGATCCATCATATCGCGCATCTCTTGGATTGCGGCTAATTGTTCTTCGTGTTTTTCCATAATAAAAAGTACTTTGTGATACAAAGCTACTATGGAAACTTACAAAAACAAATATTATTTCAAATGCCCACTGACTAGTTCAGCGATTTCTTCTTGTAAACGCCGAATAATATTCCATTTGGCATACGGACGGTAGTAACAAATACTCACCTCCCGCCTCAAGGATCCATCGATAATATTCAGTAAGTGTTGCTTCCGCGATTCGCTCAACTGCCGCACATACAATGAAGGCAGCAAGGTCATACCCTGAAACGTATCGACCATATTCAGTAAGGTATCAAAGGTGTTCGACTCAACAGACAAATTCGCAGGTAAAGATTTATTCTTCTTCAAATCGCACAATTGAATAATTTGATCGCGTAAACAATGACCCTCCTGAAGTAAAAATATGCGTTGTTGGCTCAAGGCCAATTTACTTATTTGCTTCTCCCCACTACTCATGTAGCCATACAACAGCAAATCTTCCACATACAATAAAGAGGTCTCCAAATCTGAGGCCGAAATGGGCGTACTTAAAATCCCGACGTCCAATTTTCCCTCCCGCAAATCTTTCACCATCTGATTTGTCGTCACCTCGTGAATCTCCAAATGCAACAGCGGGTATTTTTCCACCAATGGTTTCATGATCAAAGGCAAAACCGAACTGGCGATTGTTGGGATAATTCCCAATTTCACCTTCCCCTCAATTTTCTGATTGATAGCTTTAGAGGACGAAAGCAGCGCGTTGGCATGTGCGACTACTTGTTGGGCCTGCACCAACACCTCCCTTCCATTCTCCGTCGTCGCAATCGGATTCGCTTTCCGGTCAAAAATCACGATATCCAGCTGCTCCTCCAGCTTTTTCACCATCGCGCTCAAGGTCGCTTGCGTAACATGACAATAATCAGCTGCTTTGGAGAAGCTTTTTAATTGGTCAACCGCCAGTATGTACTCTAATTGCTGTATATTCACCGGTATAGATTTTATCTATGCCAAATATAGAAAATTTCAGTTTTCTCTATTCAATTGCTTCACCTAATTTCGAACCCTAATCGGAATAAAATCAACACGATCATGAAAAAACTACTTATCCTTTGCGGCTTGTTAGCTTCCACAGCGACGATTGCCCAAGACTACGCTAACCCACACGGTGGAGCAGCTGCTAATCCTCATGGAGCTAACCCGCATGCGGCAGGTGGCGCTAATCCACACGCAGGAATCAATCCTCATACAGGCATGAAGCCATCGGCAACTACGAATAAAGACTGGTGGCCTAATCAATTGAATGTGGGCATGCTTCGCCAAAACTCAGAGA
>CAIUGL010000063.1 GCA_903898715.1 uncultured Cytophagaceae bacterium | reverse complement strand
GAAGTCGTTCTCCCCTACGGTCAATAACATCGGCGTTTTGAAATTAGCGGCAAAACGCATCGGATTCTGTTCTTTCCAAGTTTTACTCGGCACCCATGGGGCACTTCCATTCATTAACTCACGACCCCAAATCACATCCGACGTGCCCCATTGCACCTCCGAATTGACCAATCCCGCGTGCGCAATTAAACACTTGAAATGCGAGGTAGTCGCCTGCATCCAGTTGGCCAAATGTCCACCATACGACGCTCCTCCTGCCGCTTGGCGCGAGGCATCAATAAACGGATAGCGCTTGATGGCATCTGCTGCAGCCTCTAAAATTTCATTGCCGGGTCCTTTAAATGGATCAAACTGAATGTCTTGCGCGAATTTCTCACCATAGCCTACTGAACCTGTGTAGTCGGTCATGACCAAGACATAATCAGAAGAACCTAATACATAAGGGTTCCAACGGGAACCAAAAACATCCTTAAATGAGATAGCTGGTCCTCCGTGCATCAACACGAAAAGTGGGTATTTTTTTGACGCATCAAAACCCGCCGGACGCAAGATGGTACTACGAATCATTTTACCACGGGATGATTTAGTCCAAAAAACCTCTGGTTTAGGCAAATCCAATGAGGCCAAAACTGCATCATTCGCTTTGGAAATTCCGATGCGTTTTCCACCTACATAGGTAAACACTTCGGCCGGCGCAGCGATATGTTGGTACGTGTAGGCCACAACCCCATTCGACACCGACAATGCAGTCACAGAACCAGACTCCCCGCCAAACAGCGGTTTCACTTCACCAGACTCGATCGAAATCTGAATCGCACGATCCACACCTTGATCTTCGATACTCGCGTAAATCGATTCACCCGAGATTTGCATGTCGTTGATCGGGCGGTCTAAGCCCACGGCTAATTCAGTGCGACCGCTCATACTTGGCCACGCAAAACGATATAGGTGATTCAAATAATAGATTTTGTTGCCATTCACATGTCCAGTCGACATGAGGTATTTTCCATCTTCCGAAAATTGAACTTGGGCATAGTCGGTGATTTCATCACTGATCAATTTCGCCTCGCCACCGGTAATGGAAATGGCATATAGATGTGACGTTGCCGACTGGTAAGCAGTCCTATTGTATTCTGTTGTTGCTGAGAAGACAATTTGAGAACCGTCAGGAGAAATGTCAAACGCACCCAGTTGGAAACCTTTAGATTCCACTAAGCTTACCTGAGCGAAAATATTCTTAGGTGTAGGCTTGGGCGCTGTAACATCCATCACGAAGATGTGTGTTTGTTTTTCATCAAGCCAAGAATCCCAATAGCGAATCGGGAATGAAGTATACACCCGCGCTTTAGTTTTGATCTTCTTCTTATCCTCCGCCATTTTCTTACTCAACGAATCTGTGAACGCTGTTGGGTATACGCGCGATGTAAATGCGATCAATCGGCCATCCGAACTAATTTTAGCTCCTGAAACGCCTGTGGACAAATTCGTCAAACGCTGCGCTTCACCACCAAAATCAAGATTTAAGCGATATAATTGAGCGACTTCATCGCCTTCACGTTTAGCCGAAAAAAAGATTTGATTGGCAGTTGGGTGCCAGAAATAGCCTTCTTCACCTCCTTTGGTATTCGTTATTTTCCGAGGTTCCGTAGACCCGTCGGCAGCCGCAAGCCACAAATCCGTAGTTTGTTCTTCCGTATTGTAAGACGTTTCGGTCCGACTGAAAACCACCCATTTGCCGGAAGGGCTGAGTGCAGGTGAACCGATTTTTTTTAAAAGCCACATGCTTTCGTGTGTCATGGGCGATTTTTGCGCCCATGTCGTAGAGGCAAAGGCAAGCAAAACAAAGAGTAATAATTTTTTCATGGAAAACATTTAGCTTCGTAAATTAGTTATTTAAACTTCATCAAATATAAACTTATGAGAAAAAATTATGCACTGCTTATCTTAGCATTTATACTTGGGACACACTCCTTAAATGCTCAAATCCCAACCAAATACATCGACCGATCGAACATGGATCTTCAGGCAAAACCTGGAGATGATTTCTCTCAATATGCAAACGGGAATTGGGTGAAAAAAAATCCAATACCAGCCAAAGAAACGCGCTGGGGTACATTTAACCAATTACGTGATTTCAATAGCAATGCCATAAAATCTATCTTAGATGAAACGCTGACATCAAAAGCTGCTGTAGGAACCGTTGAACGTCGCGTGGCTGATTTCTATGCCGCAGCGATGGACAGTTTGACGATTGAGAAACTAGGTTATTCACCTATTCAAGCTGATTTAAACCAAATCAACGCGATTCAATTCAAGTCTCAAATCATCACGGAAATTGCCCGCATGCGCAAGACGGGTGCTGGTTCACCCCTATTCGGTTTTTACGTGGGTCAAGATCGTAAACAAGTGAATAAGCAAGTACCACAATTGGGACAAGGAGGAACATCCTTACCCGATCGTGATTTATACTTGAAGTCGGACGCGCGTAGTTTAAAGATCCAAGAGGCTTTTAAAACATACATTCGTACGTTGTTCCAGTTGATTGGCACATCACCAGATCAGGCAAAAGCAAATGCAGAAACGATCTTCCAATTGGAGAAAAAATTAGCGGAAGCACAAATGTCGCGTTTGGAAATGCG
>CAIUGL010000062.1 GCA_903898715.1 uncultured Cytophagaceae bacterium | reverse complement strand
TGTTCGTGAATATTGGCTTTAATGAGAAAATTTCTCCTTCCAATATCGTTGGCGCTTTTGCTGGCGAAACAGGAATTCCAGGAAATGTATTAGGTCAAATTCAAATTGAGAATAAGCATACGTATGTAGACGTTCCCAAGGAATATGCAAACCAGGTCATCGACAAGATGGTAGGTGCGCAAATCAAAGGCAAGCGCGTTTTAGTCGAAATCGCTAAGCCAGTTTAATCGTATTTTTTTTTTTTTGAGGGGCAGCCGAAAGGTTGCTCCTTTTTTTATGACTTTTTAAGCCAAAAATGCTGTTTCGGAGCCGTAGGTTTCAAACTCAAAATACCCATTTCAAATAATTCTATCGAATGTATTACCGCCGGATTTTGGTATAATTTTTTCCAAAATTCATTCGAATGAGTTCCCGCATGTGGGTGTAAGCAAATAATCAGGTTCGCTGAATCTTGAAACAAAGCTTCCATGGTAGGTAGCATTGATTCGTTCACTTGGTTTAAATCTATGACGTGAAGCTGTCCTTCGGCTAGTTTTAAATAGCTGCCAATCCCATGAATCAATGCTGATTCTATGTCTTGAGGTGATTTTTGGTAAATCGGATCAATAACTTCAGTATATAAAGCAAATACGAATGGGGAATGTAATCCATGCGCTGTTTGTGCTTTCCAATTAAATCGTAACCTATTCAACATCAATTCAAGCTGTAATTAGTGACTAATTCAAATGCCGGTGTTTCTACCTTAAATGTAGTTTGATCCATCAAGTTTAGAAAGGTATAATAACCAGACATTTGTCCTATGGCTGAGATAATCGGACATGCTGAAGTGTAGGTAAAGGATTCTCCAGGTTCAAGAATCGGTTGCTGACCCACCACGCCCAATCCATTCACATATTCAGGCGCATGACTTCCATCGAGTATCTTCCAGAATCTGCTAACTAACTGGGCCGGTTGATTCCCAATATTTTTGATTGTAATTTGGTAGGAGAAAAAGTGCTTATAAGGTGCCTGTAATTCATAATCAGGCAAATGAGTCACTTTTACGTCAATTTGAAATCCGTTTTCGATGGATTGTGGCATGTAAAGGAATATTTTATGGCTAGTGCCAACTTAAATTTACGGGATTTAATACAAAATGACTGGAAAAATATCTTGAATTCTTGTTTTGAGCAAGAATGGATGGATCATTTGGAGCGGGAGTTGGCAAATGAATACGCGAGCCAACTCGTATTTCCGCCTGTTTCAGATGTATTCAATGCCTTGAATTTAACCGCTTTTGAAGATGTCAAAGTCGTTATTTTAGGTCAAGATCCATACCATGGAGTAGGAGAGGCGCAAGGGTTTAGTTTTTCCGTTCCCAACGGAGTCAACATGCCTCCTTCACTGAGAAATATTTTTAAAGAATTAGCTACCGATGTAGGTGTACAACGGACACACACGGATTTGTCCGATTGGGCTAGTCAAGGTGTTTTATTATTAAATTCCGTCCTGACCGTACGCGCAAATGAGCCAGGATCACATGCGAAGCTAGGTTGGCAAAAGTTTACGTCAACCATCATTGGTTCGTTGAATGCGCGCGAAAAACCGATGGTATTTATGCTCTGGGGAAATTATGCTCAGCAAGTTGGCAAGCACATAGATGAAACAAAACACCTCGTCATTCGCTCGGCTCATCCCTCTCCACTTTCGGCCAATCGAGGCGGTTGGTTCGGTTCAAAACCCTTTTCTAAAGCAAACGATTTCTTAGCTAATAGTCCTATTCAATGGACTTAAATACGCTTTAATT
>CAIUGL010000061.1 GCA_903898715.1 uncultured Cytophagaceae bacterium | reverse complement strand
GGATTCATCGTAGTTTCCCACAATTGCTCCGCGTTCATCTCTCCAAGACCCTTATAACGCTGAACTCCTACGCTCTCCTCTTTACCACCACCAGCTAATTCTTGAATCGCAAGTGTCCGCTGATCCTCTGTCCATACGTAACGAACTTGTTGGCCTTTCTTCACTTGATACAACGGCGGTTGCGCGATGTAAATACATCCGCGATCCACTAACTCCCGCATGTAGCGGAAGAAGAATGTCAAAATAAGCGTACGAATGTGACTACCGTCAACGTCCGCATCGGTCATGATGATCACTTTGTGGTAACGCAATTTATCCATGTTCAACGCACGTTCGTCGCCATCTTTTCCGAAGGAAACGCCCAATGCGGTAATCATATTCTTAATCTCTTCGTTTTCGTAGATACGATACTCTTGCGCTTTCTCTACGTTCAAAATCTTACCACGTAATGGCAAAATCGCTTGGAATGCACGGTTACGGCCTTGTTTTGCCGTACCACCCGCAGAGTCTCCCTCGACAAGGTAGATCTCACACGTTTCTGGATCATTATCGGAGCAATCGGCTAGCTTACCTGGCAATGAGTTAGAGCCCAAAACCGTTTTACGCTGAACCATTTCACGGGCCTTACGGGCTGCGTGACGTGCTTGCGCAGCTAAGATTACTTTGGCAACGATTTGGCGTGCTTCTTTTGGATGCTCTTCTAACCAAGATTCCAACATGTCTGACATGGCTGCCGAAACAGCACCTGAAACCTCACCGTTACCTAATTTTGTTTTTGTTTGACCTTCGAATTGCGGCTCAGCTACTTTCACTGAAATAACAGCCGTTAATCCTTCGCGGAAGTCATCCCCTGCGATATCGATTTTCAATTTCTCTAGGGCACCTGATTTGTCGGCGTAGTTTTTCAACGTACGTGTTAACGCGCCACGGAAACCCGCTACGTGCGTTCCACCTTCGATGGTATTAATGTTGTTTACATACGAAACCACATTCTCGGTATAGGACGTATTGTACATCATGGCCACCTGAACGGGTACACCGTTTTTGTCACCTTCCATGTAGATAGGCTCGGTCAACAATGGCTCACGCGTTGAATCCAAGAACATCACAAACTCACGCAAACCACCTTCGGAGAAAAACTCTTCTGTGCGCGCATTACCTTCCTCGTCTAATTCACGTAAATCTGTCAATTGTACACGAATACCCGCATTCAAGAAAGATAACTCACGTAAACGACCCGCAACGGTATCGTATTTATATTCGGTTACGGTAAAAATCGTATCATCTGGTTTGAACAAAACAGATGTACCCGTACGATCTGTATCCCCCACTTCCTTCACAGGATATTGCGGAACACCAATCTTATATTCTTGTTGGAAAATTTTACCCTCGCGGTGAACGGTCACTTTTAAATCTGTCGACAAGGCATTCACACAGGAAACCCCCACCCCGTGAAGACCTCCAGAAACTTTGTATGTGTCTTTGTCAAACTTACCACCCGCGTGAAGTACCGTCATAACCACCTCTAAAGCGGAACGCTTTTCTTTGGTGTGCATGCCCGTAGGAATACCCCGACCGTTATCTTCGACTAAAATGGAATTATCTGTGTTGATGGTTACTTTGATCTTGTCGCAATGACCGGCAAGCGCCTCGTCAATGGAGTTATCGACAACTTCCCAAATCAAGTGATGTAGCCCTTTAAAGCCGGTATCACCGATGTACATGGATGGACGCTTACGAACCGCCTCTAAACCCTCTAATACTTGAATATTATCTGCACCATAATTTGCCCGATCTTGAGCTGATGTATCTTGTGCTTCTGACATAGTGTAATTTAAATGTGTTGAACGAGCTCATTGCTTCACCCGTGATTACTTGTTTATTCCTAGCCTTAAAAATAAAATTTTTAACTGAAAAATCCTAATGCTTGAAGTGACGAATTCCCGTCATGACCATGGCCATATCATGCGCATCGCAATAGGCGATGGAATCTTGATCCTTGATTGATCCACCTGGTTGCGTTACGGCAACAATACCTGCATTTCCAGCGATCTCTACGCAATCTGGGAAAGGGAAAAATGCATCGGATGCCATAACCGCGCCATTCAAATCAAACCCAAATTCTTTCGCTTTTTCGATCGCCTGCTTCAAGGCATCCACGCGTGAGGTTTGACCTACACCGGATGCTAATAATTGACCATCGTTCGCTAATACAATCGTATTTGATTTCGTGTGCTTACAAATCTTTAAAGCAAATGCCAATGCCCGCTTCTGCTCGTCTGTAGGAACACGTTTTGTCACTGTTTTGAAGTCAGATATCCCTTCCGTCACTAAATCTTTATCTTGTTCCAAAACCCCATTCAATAAGGTCTTGAACATTTTCTTAGGGAATTCCACCGCATTACGCTTCAATAAAATGCGATTCTTTTTGGTTTGTAAAATCTCCAACGCCTCCGCTGTAAATGAAGGCGCAATTAAGATTTCACAGAATAATGGATTGATTGATTCAGCCGCAGCTTTATCCACTTCCTTATTCGTAGCCAATACACCACCAAAAGCCGAAACTGGATCGCAAGACAAGGCCTTATCGTAAGCTTCTTTCACGGTTTGGCCTGTTGCCACGCCGCACGCATTCATGTGCTTAATAATCACAAAGGCTGTCTCGTTAAATTCATCTAATAAGGTAATGCAGGCATCCACGTCCACTAGGTTGTTGTAGGACAATTCTTTGCCGTGAAGTTTATCGAACAAGGCCGACAAATCTCCGTAGAACGTGCCTTGTTGGTGCGGATTCTCTCCATACCTCAACCCACTCGCTGGCAAGCTCGTATAATTAGCCAAATCAGCTGCTTCTCCCGCAAAATACCGTTGGATCGCTCCATCATAATGTGATGAAACGGCAAACGCTTTTTGAGCAAAGCTTCTACGCTCCGCTAAAGTTGTCGAAGTTGTTCCATGCGCCGCAAAAATCGCTGATACTTCGGCGTATTGATCACGCGAAGAAACGATCAACACATCGTTGAAATTTTTCGCACCTCCACGAATTAAGGAGATACCACCTATGTCAATTTTCTCAATAATATCCTCATCTGAAGCTCCGGATGCCACCGTTTCTTCAAACGGATATAGGTCAACCATCACCAAATCCAATGCGGGGATGTCATATTGCTTCGCCACATCCACATCTTCCTGCAAATCACGACGATGTAAAATACCGCCAAACACTTTAGGGTGCAATGTTTTTACACGTCCACCAAAGATGGATGGATAGCCCGTCAAGTCTTCCACGGCAATCACGGGAATGCCTAAATCTTCAATAAATGATTGGGTTCCACCGGTAGAATATAGGGTTACTCCGTTCTTGTGAAGTTCTTGGATAATCGGCGCGAGGCCATCTTTGTAATAAACTGAAATGAGGGCAGATTGGATTTTCTTAACTGACATGGGGCTTAATAAAAATGAAGCCACAAATGTACACATTATGCGCTGCTTTGGCAAGCCATTTTCGTGGCTTTAGTCAGGGATTTTATGAGCGCGGGAAAGCCTTTTACTTAGCTTTGGCAAACCTGGATGGTTTGCCAAAGCTCAACGGGGAAAACTATTTTTTCGTATAATTCTCGTAACGCAATAATCCCTCCAAATAGTAATAATCCGCGTAAATTAGGGGCACATCGATCTCCGAATTCAAGGATTTAGCGCCTACGCAATGTTTTATCAAGAAGTTGTTATTCTCACCCAATGCCGCACGATATGCAGGACTTGATAATGACTCCAACATATTCACGGCATCCGCATAGTAACGCTTGCCTTTTTGACCCGAATAGGTACTCAATTCAAGCAACGCTGACGCGGCAATCGCACCAGCTGAAGCATCGCGTTCTTCGTTCGGAATATTGGGTGCATAAAAGTCCCAATATGGAATTTTATCTGTAGGCAAATTCGGGTGATTTAAGTAGTAATCTGAAATCTTTTGTGCGAAATCTAAGTACTTTTTGTCCTTCGTATTGCGGTACATTTCCACATATCCGTACATCGCCCAGGCATGACCGCGGGTCCAGCAAGACTCGTCTTGGTATCCTTGATGTTGTTTTTTCGCCAACACCTTTCCATCTACATCATAACAAATCACATGGTAACTCGAATTATCGGGACGAAAATGATGCTTCATGGTATTGTCGGCATGCGTCAACGCAATCTGACGAAAACGCGGATCTCCGGTCTCCTTAGAAGCCCAAAACAATAGATCCAAATTCATCATGTTATCGATGATTACCGGATACTTATATCCGCCTTTGAAGCCATTCCAAGATTTGATTAAACCAATATTGGGATCAAAACGGGTTGCTAGTGATTTGGCAGATTGAATTAATACAGCTTTATAAGCTGGATCATTTGTTAAGCGTAAGCCATTGCCAAACGAATCAAACATCATAAATCCCAAATCATGGGTACCCGTATTATACTGTTCTTTCTTCACAGCTGCTGTCCACAAACGTGCCGCTTTCTCCCATTGCGGATCTTTTGAACGCTCGTATAATTGCCACAATCCACCCGGAAAAAATCCAGAACACCACCATTTGGACGGCATATTTCGATAGGTTCCATCATGATTTGCTGAGTGCACGGTCACGGATGTATCTGGCTGTGCTGCCAACATTAATTTGTATTGCTGTTCAGCTAATTTGAATTGTTTGTTGACATCGATTTTTTGCGCAAAAATAGCTATCGGTGCCAGAAGGGCGATTAGGATAAGGTTTTTCATAGGTTTGTCAGTAATCAGTTGTCAGTAATCAGTTGTCAGTCGCTAGTCGTCAGTAATCAGTCGTCAGTAATCAGTCGTCAGTCACTAGTCACTAGTCACTAGTCGCTAGTCGCTAGTCTTCAGTCAAATATTTTAACTCTTCACTCTTAGTTCTCACTTCTTACCTCACCTCTACCTCCCCATCCAACCGCCATCTACCGTCAGAATCGTTCCGTGCACATAGTTAGAAGCCTCTGAAGCTAAGAAAACGATAGGACCCTTGAAGTCATTCGGTTCACCCCAACGACCCGCCGGAATACGCCCTAAAATCGAGGCACTACGCTCCTTATCTTCCCGTAAAGCGGTGGTATTATCTGTGGAAATATAGCCAGGCGCAATCGCATTGACATTAATTCCTTTGCTCGCCCATTCGTTGGCCAGCGCCATCGTCAAACGCGCAATTCCACCTTTG
>CAIUGL010000060.1 GCA_903898715.1 uncultured Cytophagaceae bacterium | reverse complement strand
GTGCGATCGCCAATCTGTCCATAAAACCCTCTTTCCGAAGAAAATTCGGCTGTGGTCAAGTTTAAATATCCTGCTTGAAGTTCTTTATCTTCTCGATCTTGCGTCCAAAGAAATGCGTCAGCAGGTCGCATCCCGATAAACGGAACGACTTTTCGGCCACCATTTTCGTTGCCTAATTCAAGCCAAATCCGAATGCGCTCTTCTTCCCCATCTTTGACAATACCATTGCCGAATTTAGCGGTGGGGGTTGTAGCGAGTTCATTGACTTGCAAAATCATGACCTCGTTGCCTATTTGATAATGAGATAATAAGTTGACGCGGTCGATTGCCACATTATCGCCAAAATCGCTCGAAATAATCGTGGAATTATATAGACCCACCGGCATGCGAAGGTTCTTGAATTCGAGGTAGCAAGACTCCAATATTCCAATGCGAACAATGCCAAAAAACCTACAATTTTTAACCAAATAGGGGTTGAATCCGTCTTTTACCCAAAGATCTTTCCAGTTTTCGGCCTCATTTAAATTGGCCTCTAGAATACTTATTTCGCGCGCTTGAAGTTGGCGGTAAAGACTTTGATTTATGTGGGTATTTCGGTGTTTGAACTCTGTTTCATTTGCTTTTAGGAAGTTTTCTGTCACGAAATCAAAGCCTAATTGCGCTAGTGGTTTTTTATCTATTCGATTCATTGCTCGTAAAATTCTATAGGGAGATCGTCGGGATCAGCTATAAAAGTAAAGCGTTTTCCTGTAAATTCATCGATTCTGATGGGTTCGGACGTAATATTTTGCCGATTTAATGAGGCAACGGTCGCGTCTAAATCGTCAACTGAAAAGGCAAGATGCCTGAGTCCTGAGGCCTCTGGACGTGAGGTTCTGGCTGGTGGATTGGGGAATGAAAACAACTCGATTTGATATAATCCATTGACTTTCAGGTCCAATTTGTAGGAATCCCGTGCTTCGCGGTATACTTCGCGCACGATGGTGAAGCCCAGTTTTTCGGTATAAAATGTTTTCGATTTCTGATAATCGCTGCAAATAATTGCGATGTGGTGAATTCCTAAAATCATATCTTTTCTCTTAGCTTTGCCAATCCTCCAAGGTTTGGCAAAGCTAGGGGGGAAAAGTGAGATTTTTACGTGTTTTTAAAAATTATCAGTTTGTTACTGCCACTGCAATTTTTGAATCTGCTGTTCCGTAGTACAAGAACCATTTGCCATTAAAGTGGACAAGTCCTTCCACAAAGCAAACTTCATTGACTTCACCGATACGCTCGTAATCTTTGTCGGGCCAAATAAATGCCTGATTCGACCGATTAATTAATCGGTATGGTTTTTCTGCATCGAAGAGTGCTTGACCGGCTGCATAGGTGAATTTGGGGAATTTGGCATCATTGAAATTTGCAGCATTACTCGCATTATAGATGAGTAGAATTCCTTGCGGCCTGAGTAAGGCATACGGCCCTGGTTCAACTAGACGGGAATCAAAATACCCCATTCTCGGGTGCAGGACGGAGATTTTTTGTTGGCTTTCTGCATTCTCACAAACCTCCCATGAGCGTAGGTCACTAGATTTCGCCATGAATAAATCGGTATCCCCGAAATACATCCAATAGAATCCATCGATTTTTTGGGCGATGATTCGGCTATTGATTTCTTTGCCAACGATAGCGCCGGATTTGGACCAAAGGTTTACGTATTTTGGGCTATTCAACATGGGTCCAAGTTTTTCCCAGGTCAACAAATCACTCGAAATAGCCGAACACAGTCGGGCTGTTTTTCCATCATAAGATGTATAAGTCATTAGGTATTTACCATCTTCCGTCTCGATCACGCGTGGATCTTCAATGCCACCGGGCCATTCATATTTTTGAAATGGGTCATTGGTGGGAAAAAGGATGGGTGCTGGATTTTTGACAAAATGAATGCCATCGGTTGACGTGGCCATTCCGATTCGCGAAGTGCCTAACGAATCTTGCGCGCGATATAACAAATGAATTTTTCCGTTACGTACTAAAGCCGTAGGATTCAGCACATTTTTATTTTCCCAGCCCACGGATTTTTTTTGAATGGGGCATAAAAACCGTGCGTTAATATCCGGTTTCATGATTGGATTTGCCTGATCTTGTTTTTTAAATCCAGATAATTCCCAATTGGTTTTTTGCGCTAGGCTTAGGAATGGAAATAGCAGAAATAATGCGAGTATTTTTTTCATAGTTGCTCTCTTAGCTTTGGCAAGCCTCCAAGGTTTGCCAAAGCTACAGGGTGGAAGGTGATTTTCAATGGTTTATTCAAAAACTGACTTCAAAGATCAGTTTACTTATGCACTAACTGATACGAATGTAAAATAAACGATTCAATTTGTTTACGCGATAGCTCCGGTCCCACCACAATCGTATTCCAATGTTTTTTATTCATGTGAAAACCGGGCAGGACTGCCAGCGGGAATTCCTCGCGTAATTGAATGGCAAGCTCCGGATTGCATTTGACATTGAATCGAATAGGGGAGTCTTCAAGGCCAACCAGCAAAAACATTTTTCCTTTTGTTTTATATACAACGTGTTCAGGCCCAAATGGTTGCGTCTCCTCGACATCCGGTAAACTCAAACAAAATTCGACTAGTTCATCCAGATACATCCTTGTTATTTATTTAAAATATTTACGTAAGTTAGGCAGGAAAAATAAATAGATCCTATGATGAATCGCCGTAATTTTTTGTCTTCAGCCGCGTTAACTACCGCCGCTCCCTTGGTTGCACCGCTTCAATCTGCAGTTGTAAAACCAAGTCCCAAAATCAAGTTAAGTGTTTCTTCCTATTCTTATTGGCATTTTAAAGGAGATAAATTCCCAATTCAACGCGTGATTGATGAAGCGGCGAAAATGGGATTGGATGGGATTGATGTATTGCACCGACAAATGGAAAGTGAGGACAATGCCTACCTACAGGACATTAAAAAACATGCATTTTTGAATGGAATCGCGCTGACTTGTTTGTCGATTCATCAGGGATTTGTAACCCCAGATAAAGCGGAATTGCAAAAGCATGTGGATCATACGAATCATTGTATTGAGCTTGCTTATAAAATGGGAATTCCCTGTTTACGATTGAATACGGGTCGCTGGAATACCATCAAAAGTTTTGACGAATTAATGGCTAATCGTGGGATTGAACCTATTTTGCCAGGATATACGGAGGATGATGGATATAAATGGTGTGTGGATGGAATCCAACAATGCTTGAAAAAAGCGGAGGAATGCGGTGTGTTATTGGCGCTTGAAAATCACTGGGGCTTAGGTTCGACGCCCGAAGGGATGTTGCGCATTCATGATACCGTGAATTCGCCTTGGTTAGGTCTCCTCATGGACACAGGTAATTTCCTTGAAAATCCTTATGATAAATTGGAGAAAATCGTTTCTAAAACGAGTTTTGTACAAGCCAAAACTTACTACGGTGGTGGTGAATGGTACAGCCTCGATTTAGATTATCAGCGCATCATCGCGATGTTAAAAAAAGCCAATTACCAAGGCTACATTTCCATTGAGTTCGAAGGCAAAGAACCTGGGACTGTTGGCGTTCAGAAAAGTGTCGATTTATTACGTAAATACCTTTAGGAATTTACCCGGTACTTTCCGAAAATAACCTCAATAGAGCCCTTTTTGGTGCTGTTTCCGTCGTCTACTTGTCGGCTTGTGCGATTAATATCCGTTGCCACGCCTTTCGGAATTTTAAATTTTTTCACATCTATCGTGAACTTCATACGAGCGGGTAAACCCCAGGATTTCTCGTTCGTATATTCAAACTCGCTAAGGATGGTCCCGTTTGACCGACTGGTTATTAGCGATTTTAGGATGAGCATGGATTGGGTATCCACCCAGATTTTGGCTAGTACTAAATCTCCTTCATTTGCGCGTGGCAACAACGTGATGATTTCCGCACGCACACCTTGAATTACTTCGTTTCCAGATGCGATGGCTGTAAATTGATTGGGCTGACTGAAAAGCAAAGGAAGTTCCGAGAATCCGTTTTTTGGTAGGATGGAGATGCCGGCCGATTTGATTTTGTAGGTATTGGGATAGGTGAATTGCACGTTTGCCTTTACCGGTAAAATCTTGATTAGCGGAATATTTGGCTTGATTTGAGCGACGACCTCATAGTGATGCACCTGCTTGAATTTTTGAGTTAAACGTGCAAAAAGCTCGTCGGCTTGTTGGGCCGAAGCGAAAAACGGAAAACATATTAAAAGCCAATATTTCATTATACAGTGATGTCTTTGCGGTGAAAAGTAATGACAGAAAGGCCAATAAATAAGGCGTTGTGTGCCACGAGGATTCCAATAGATTCTTTGATTTGTTGCCACGGAATTGGGTCTTCAAAAAAGGAACGCCACGCAGCCATGTGGGTTGTAAACAATAGCGGGCGAATCGAATCAAAAACGGGTACATCCAAGGTGCCAATAATCGTAAATAACAGAATAATGGCCATCGTACTGACGATAGGACCGATGGAATTATCGGAGAAGCAGGATAAGC
>CAIUGL010000059.1 GCA_903898715.1 uncultured Cytophagaceae bacterium | reverse complement strand
TACATCGCCGTAAATCCATTGCAATCGCCTAGGGCAACTACTTTTCCTTTGCCAAATTTCCCCGCCAAACCCTGCGAATTTGCCGTTCCGGAGGGTGCACTGCCACTGTACTTTTTAATGGTGGCCGATGGCGAAAGCTTGAAAAGGTTGGTATAGCCAGTACCCGTTAATCCGCCACCGCTATAGCCCATGATATTGTTTATTTGTTCGCCCGCTTTCTCGCCTTGCGTAATGGGATGATCTGTGTTTAGCAGGCCATTGCTTCGGGTAAATTTAAGCAGCGTTTCTTTGTTGGGAATCGTAAATTTGGTCTCATAGTTGAGCGAATCGGATACAATCCCAATCGATAATTGAATCCCGAATGTATTGAACAAAGGAGTCACCGATTTATCAATGGGCGCATGTTCGTCGAACATTAAAAGCGATCCTCCTTCAGAAACCCAATCATGTAATGCCGTTAATTCGCCTGGAGTAAATGTAATCTCATCGGTCACTTGTCCTTTCGAGCCAAACTTAAAGGGCATGGCAGGAAAGATGACGAGCATTTTATAAGGAGCTAAATAGGCTTTGGTAAATTTCATCGAATCGACACGTACTTGATATCCGTCGGCAGTAGCGACATCCATCAATGGTTTTGCCAAACCCATGTCCACGATGAAATTGTAATGCCCTTTGTCGAACAAAACTTTTGGACCCTTGCCTTGAGTATATTTTGGATGCGCGACATTTGCATCGAATGGGCTATCGTTTAACATTTGGCCTTGAGCGGCGAGCGTCACCAGTAGGCAAAAGGCCAAAAGTTTAGATTTCATAGTTTAGGTTTTATTCGATTGTGAAGTAAATTAGAAGAAATTATAATAATTTACCAATTGTCTGATTTGCAAAAGTCATTCATATTTCAAAAAGCCAAGTTGCAGGTATCTAATTTAAATTCTTATCAATATCCATATACCAATGAAGTCTTTATTTTTATCCATTTTAATTCTTCTTTTTACTAGTCAAATTTACGCTCAGGATTCGAGTCAAATTTTTCGAATAGCTAAAATCAAAGTGGATCCCAAGCAGCTCGATTTGTATAAATCCCTTTTAAATGAGCAGATGCTTGCGGCGATTAAATTGGAGCCAGGGGTTTTGTCCTATACGGTAGTTGCCGACAAGAAAGATGCGTCAAGCATCACGATATTCGAAGTATATGCGAATCAAGAAGCCTATCAATCCCACATTCTTACCACCCATTTCAAGAAATACAAAGAGGCTGTGAAGGATATGGTGCTGTCTTTGGAATTGATCGATGTTGACCTAATTATAAAGACAAAAAAGGAAAATATGTACCAGATGTAGATTGACTCAAAGATGTCTGTAGTTAAAAATCACGATGAGCGTTTTGCTAAGATGAGCTTCGCAACGGTTTATCCATTATACCTCGCCAAAGTCGAGCGTAAGGGTCGGACCGAAGCCGAATTACTCCAAGTAATTGAATGGCTCACAGGATTTAATAAGGAAGATGTAGGCCAGTTGATTGCATCGAATGAAAATTTTGAAAGCTTTTTTCAAAAAGCAACCTTGAATCCAAACGCTTCGCTCATCACAGGCCTCATTTGTGGTTACCGCGTGGAAGATATTGAAAATCCACTGACCCAACAGGTTCGCTATTTAGATAAAATTGTGGATGAGTTAGCCAAAGGTAAATCCATGGATAAAATCTTACGAAAATCAGCATGAATATCGAATCGTTTAAAGAATCCTTCGCGTTAGACACACCCGATCCGCAGCTTTCGACTATTCTAAAAAGCCTTTGGTATGATGCGAAAGGCGATTGGAAAAGAGCACATGATTTAGTGGATCAATCACC
>CAIUGL010000058.1 GCA_903898715.1 uncultured Cytophagaceae bacterium | reverse complement strand
GGGCCTGGGAAGGGTTTTTCCGGAAGCAGGATTTGTCGCTGAAGAATCGGCCTCAGATTATAGCGAGGTGGGAGATGGCTATTATTGGGTGATTGACCCACTGGATGGTACCACGAATTTCTTGCATCGCTTGCCCATTTACGCGGTTTCGGTGGGTTTGATATATAATAAGCAGCCGATTTTAGGCTTAATTTATGAGCCTAACCGAGATGAATTATTTTATGCGGCGAAGGGAACTGGGGCTTTTTTGAATGATCGCCCGATTCGCGTTTCAGCTCAAAATCAGGTTGGTCGTAGTTTGTTGGCTACCGGTTTTCCATATTATGATTTTTCTTATCAGGATCAATATTTAGCTTTGTTAAAGGAACTGATGCAGAAAAGTCATGGTTTACGTCGGATGGGTGCTGCGGCAATCGATTTGGCATATACGGCTTGCGGACGTTTTGAAGGTTTTTTCGAGGCGAATTTGAAACCTTGGGATGTGGCAGCGGGGAAGATTATTATCGAAGAGGCGGGAGGTAAAGTGACGAATTTTTCGGGAGGGAATGAGGTGATTTTTGAGGGGGAGATTATTGGGGCTGGGCCTATATTTGATGAATTTTTACACATACTGCAATCGAAATGGAAACCCTAGTTATTGCGTTGATATTTATTGGAGCATTGGGATTTTTAGGCCGCATGGTCTATCAACAGTTTTGGGGTAAGTCGGCCGGCCAGTGCGCCAAAGGCTGTGGGACGTGTGCAGCGTTGCCAACAGAGAATAAATGAAAGAAAAAGAGATTGGCAAGATTGTTGACTGGCAAATTATCCGCCGCATCTACGGCTTTATTCAGCCGTATAAATTTCGCTTTTGGTTTTTAGTCGTATTGATTTTAGGGACAGCGGGTGTTTCACCGGTGATCCCGCTGATGATTCGATTTACATTAGATAATTATGTGAGTCTGGGTCACATGGCTGAGTTGATGCAGCAATTTATGCTGATGATTCTTGTGCTGTTGGTACAAACCTCCTTGCAATTTTCCACCAGTTATTTAGCAGGTTTTTTAGGTCAAACGGTTATCCGAGATATTCGGGTACAATTATATGCCAAAATCGTCCATTTGCGTTTAGCGTTTTTTGACGCCACCCCGATCGGCCGATTAGTGACTCGGACGGTTTCCGATATTGAGACGTTGAACGACGTGTTTTCGGAGGGATTAGCTTCGATTGCGGGGGATTTATTGCAGTTGTTCCTGATTATTGGGGTGATGTTTTATACTGATTGGCGATTGACCTGTGTGATTTTGGCGACGGTTCCATTTATGTTTTTCTCGACCTATGTCTTTAAGGAATACATCAAAAAATCGTTTAATGAGGTTCGTTTGGCGGTAGCTAATTTGAATTCCTTTGTGCAGGAACATATATCGGGTATGATGATTGTGCAATTGTTTCACGCGGAAAAGCGGGAGCTAGCTAAATTTAATGTCATCAACCAAGCGCATCGTGATGCGAACATTAAGGGGATTTTGGCTTATTCAGTTTATTTCCCCGTGGCGGATGTGATCTCTGCGGTGGGTTCTGGGTTTGTGGTATGGATGGCGTCTACCTACATTTTGCGTGAGGAAATTACGGTAGGGACCTTGACGGCGTTCATCATGTTTATCAATTTATTTTTCCGCCCGATACGTATGTTGGCAGATCGCTTTAATACGTTACAGATGGGAATTGTATCCACAGAGCGGATTTTAACGCTGTTGGATTCGACCGATTACATTCAAAATAATGGGGCCATTTTGGCGGATCATTTAAAAGGCAAAATTCAATTTAAGCAGGTGAGTTTTGCTTATCAAGAGCCGGAGTGGGTGGTTAAAAATGTAAGTTTTGAGGTTCCAGCC
>CAIUGL010000057.1 GCA_903898715.1 uncultured Cytophagaceae bacterium | reverse complement strand
TAATCTTGAAATTGTTTCTTAATTTGCATGAAATTCAACACATGCAGAAGAAGGAACGATTTCAGGCTTTTATCGCGCATTTTTCCACTTCATTTCCGGAGGCGGAAACGGAATTGCATTACAGCAATCCGTTTGAGTTATTGGTGGCTGTCGTGCTTTCTGCGCAATGCACAGACAAGCGTATTAATCAGGTCACTCCGGCACTTTTCAAGCGATTTCCGGATCCTCAGGCATTGGCTGATTCAAGTGTAGATGAGATATTTTCCTACATCCGTTCGGTATCTTATCCAAATAATAAAGCGAAGCATTTACTGGGCTTAGGCCAAAAGATCGTTGATCAATTTCAAGGTTCTATACCTGTGACCATTGACGATTTGCAGACCTTACCAGGCGTGGGTCGAAAGACGGCTAATGTGATTGCTTCGGTGATTTACAACCAACCGGCCATGGCGGTGGATACGCATGTATATCGTGTTTCGCGTAGATTGGGCTTGGTACCTCAGACGGCAAAAACACCTTTGCTCGTTGAAAAAGCATTGATTCGACATTTGCCCAATGACATCATTCCACGGGCGCATCATTGGCTCATTTTGCACGGTCGCTATGTGTGCCTAGCCCGGAAGCCACATTGTTCGGCTTGTGAGATTACGCATTTCTGCGCGTTTTACGCCAAAAACAAAGAATCATGATCGAGGGAATTGGCGTTGCCACTGCTTTGTTGGGTGTCATTTTTTCCATGCGCAGACACTGGTTGGCCTGGATATGGAACATCATTTCTTCCGGGATTTACCTTTATGTTTTTTATGCCAATCAGCTGTATGCGGACATGGAATTGCAGGGATTATTTATCGTTTTAGGATGCATTGGATTGTTTTCGTGGAATCGATCGGAGCAAAACTGGCAGGCGGAGCGTGCTAGTTTTTCGAGTCTCGGTATAGGTGTTGTTTGTTCCCTAGTGATGGGGCTTGGATTGGGCTTGTTGCACAAAAAATATTTACCGGATGCTTCCTATCCATTTTTGGATGGTGTGCTCGCGGGGTTTAGCGTTTGGGCAACGTGGCTGGCCACACAGAAAAAAATTGCCAATTGGATTGTTTGGATTGGGGTGGATGTGTTGTACATTGGCCTCTATATTCAGAAGGAGATGTGGGGGACGGCCTGTTTATATGCGGTGTTTATCGGACTTGCTTATCAGGGCTACCGGGAATGGTCAAACAGCTTAAAATCAATTGATTAAAAAATAATACACGGAACCTATCGAATTCAAGTTTATAAATTTATCTTTGCATAAGCGAACAAAACTGCAATTGCAAGTACTTGACTATTAGTCACTTACACGTTTAATTTATTATTTTATTATGGCGAACGAAGAAAAATTACGTTATACAGCAGAAGAATTAAAAGAGTTTGAAGCAATCATTCAAGGGAAGTTGGCCGAGACCAACGCTGAGTTAAAGTATTTGCGTGAAACATTACGAAAAAAGAATGATTCGGGAACGGATGATACATCAGGGAACTCGAAGGTGATGGAAGATGGTGCGGATACCCAAGAGAAAGAAAGCTTGAACCAGTTGGCCGTACGCCAGCAAAAATTTGCCACGAGTCTTGAAAATGCGTTGATGCGTATCAAAAACGGAACATACGGAATTTGCATTGATTCAGGCAAATTGATTTCAAAGGAACGTTTGCGTTTAGTACCGCACACACAGCATTCGATTGAGGCAAAGTTAAAGCAACGGTAGATGGGATTTTTCGAGAACAATAGGCTGGTCGATTTATTGACCAATTATTTGAAGACGCAGTTTGAAATCATCAAACTGGATATTCAAGAACATTTGGAGGCCTTATTGGAGCGAATTTTCAAGTTTATCATTATTGCTTTTGCTTTTGGCATTGCAGGTATTTTTGCCTTGATGGGCATCGCAAATGCATTAAACCAATGGCTTTCGAGCGCATTTTGGGGCTATTTAATTGTAGCTGGGATAAGTTTACTGGTGGGACTTTTATTAGTATCGAGTTTTCGGGCTCCCCTTCCAGAAAAAATAAGTGAAGAAGAAATCGAAAATGAGTCAGACAACTGAGAAAAAGGCTGTTTTGGAAGCGAAAGCTTCTGCCTACCAAAAAGAGTTAGTAGAAGAAATTGCAAATATTAAGCAAGTCGCGAAAGAGCGCGGTGGCCAAATCCTAATCGCCGGTGGCGTTCTCGCTGGAGCTTACTTATTATATTCCTTCTTTTCGGATTCTTCTAAAAAATCAGAGAAAAAAGAATCGTCCTTTCTGGGGAATGCATTGACCTCCTATGCGGTGGGTATTGCGTTGTCTTTAGCGAAAGATCAGTTAGTAGATTATTTGAAAAAGCTCGAATCAGAGTCCTCCAAATAACCTACCTTTGGCAATCCTCCAAGGTTTGCCAAAGGTAAGGGGGTATTAATTCTCCATTAAATACGCCTTAATAAAATCATTTATTTCACCGTCAAGTACGGCATCTGTATTCGATGTTTGGTGATTTGTCCGGTGGTCTTTTACACGGCGATCATCTAGTACATACGACCGGATCTGCGACCCCCATTCAATTTTCTTTTTACCTGCTTCCACTTCGGCACGTGCAGCATTACGCTTGTCAATTTCGATTTGGTATAACTTCGATTTCAAGAGACGAAGGGCCACTTCCTTATTCATCAACTGCGAACGTTCTTGTTGGCACGCAATAATAATCCCCGACGGCTTGTGCGTTAAGCGCACCGCGGTCTCCACCTTATTGACATTCTGACCCCCTGCCCCACCGGAACGGAAGGTATCCCAATCGATATCAGCTGGATTGATTTCAATCTCAATCGTATCATCTGCCAGCGGGCAAATGTAGACGGAGGCAAAAGATGTGTGCCGACGGGCATTCGAATCAAAAGGCGAAATACGTACTAGGCGGTGAACACCATTCTCCGACTTCAAATTTCCGTAGGCAAATTCTCCGTCAACTTCAATGGTCACCGATTTGATACCTGCCACATCGCCGGCATTTTCATCCACTAAACGAACTTTGAAGCCATTTTTCTCTGCCCACATGTGGTACATACGTAGGAGCATGGCGGCCCAATCTTGCGATTCAGTTCCACCGGCACCGGCATTAATTTCAAGGACGGCGCTCATGTTGTCCCCTTCCTCCGACATCATCTTACGGAATTCGAGGGATTCGAGTAGGGCTTCGAGTTTGGCACCTTCGGCATCCACTTCGGATTCCGTGGCCTCACCCATTTCTAAAAATTCCCAGATTGTTTCTAGATCATCTTGCGCACGTGACAGTTGGTCAAAGCCATCCGTCCAAAACTTAAGTCCGCGCATCTCCCGCATCGTCGCCTCAGCTTTGTCGGGATTATTCCAAAAATCGGGATCTAGGGTAACGGTCTCCAGTTCGGAGATTAAATATTTCTTGTGATCGTAGTCAAAGATACCTCCTTAAAGCCTCTATTCTGGCTTTCAGGTCATTGAACCTGTCTCTAGTCATGCGTTTTTCTTCTTTATAAAGTGCAAATATACCCGATTTTGTGCTAAATTGCGGCCTCATTCATTTAAATCAAGCAATAAAATGGCGCAACAATACGATTTGATCGTGGTAGGCTCAGGCCCTGGAGGGTATGTAGCAGCTATCCGAGCTTCTCAATTAGGTTTAAAATGTGCAGTGGTGGAAAAGGAATCCTTGGGTGGTATCTGCCTAAACTGGGGATGTATCCCAACCAAAGCATTATTGAAATCTGCCAGTGTTTTTGAATACATCAAACATGCATCGGATTACGGAATTACGGTAAAAGGTGCGGAGGCCGACTTCCCAGCGGTGATTGCGCGTTCACGTGGTGTCGCGGATAGCATGAGCAAGGGGGTTCAGTTTTTGATGAAGAAAAATAAGATCGACGTGATCATGGGATTCGGAAAAATCCAACCAGGTAAAAAGGTGGAGGTAACGGATGCGGATGGAAAAGCGACGATTTACGAAGGAAAAAATATCATGATTGCGACAGGTGCACGTGCGCGTGCCTTGCCAAATATCCCAATCGACGGTGAAAAAGTAATCGAATACCGCAAGGCGATGAGCTTAGCTAAACGTCCGGATTCATTAGTAATTATCGGTTCTGGTGCAATCGGCGTGGAATTTGCGTATGTATACGCAGCGATGGGAACGAAAGTAACGATCGTAGAATTTATGCCAAACATCGTTCCCGTAGAGGATGAAGATGTATCGAAAGAATTGGCGAAGCAATACAAGAAAATGGGCATCGACATTTTGACATCGTCAAGTGTGGAGTCAGTAGATACGAAAGGTAAAGGTTGCAAAGTGAGTGTTAAAACGCCAACGGGCAATCAGGATATTCAATGTGATATCGTGTTATCAGCGGCGGGCGTGATTTGCAATTTGGAAAATATCGGTTTGGAGGAAGTGGGAATCATTGTGGAGAAGGGACGTATTCCGGTGAACGCATGGTATGAGACAAATATCCCAGGCTATTATGCGATTGGTGATGTGACTCCGGGTCCAGCATTAGCACACGTGGCATCTGCGGAAGGAATTATTTGTGTGGAGAAGATGGCTGGTCACAAGACGGAAGCGTTGGATTATACCAACATCCCGGGATGTACGTATTGCACGCCAGAAATTTCTTCGGTGGGTATGACGGAAAAGAAAGCGATCGAAGCGGGTTATGACATCAAAGTAGGCAAGTTCCCATTCGTAGCTTCTGGAAAAGCGACAGCTGCCGGAGCGCGTGATGGTTTTGTTAAAGTTATTTACGATGCCAAATACGGTGAATTGTTAGGCGCACACATGATCGGTTACAATGTAACTGAGCTGATTGCGGAAGCGGTTGTCGTACGTAAATTAGAAAGTACAGCTTACGAGATTATGAAATCGATTCATCCTCACCCGACCATGTCAGAAGCCTTCAAAGGCGCGACGGAAGCGGCTTACGGAGAAGCAGTAGATTTATAAAAGGAAAGAGGAGCTCAAAAGGCTCCTCTTTTTTTATGATTCAAAATAAGCATCGGTTCCTCCCTCAAGCCAGTTGGCCCCTGGAATCAGCTCAGCTGCCTCCGCGGATCTTTCTCCATTTCCACAAACTAATATGATCGGCTTATCCGTGGGAATTTCCTTCAGACGATTCGTTAGTTGTTTCAGCGGAATGTGTTTTGCCCAGGGAATGTGACCATCTTCGTATGCTGATAGATTTCTTATATCCACGACAAATACTTTCCCGTGTTTCAAAAGTGGCTTAAAATCGGCTTGGGTGATCACTTGATTTCCCTCACTTGAATTTGTTGGTACGCCACCTTGCTTTTTGGATCATGCGCTTGGATTGCGATGGTTCCGGGTTGGAGTTTACGCGGATCGGTGCCGTTCGCGCGTTCAGCGGTTTCGGTATAATCGATGACGGTTTGGCCGTTGATTTTGGTCGTGATTTTATTTCCTTGGACGATGACATTTAGGTCAAACCATTCGCCGTCTTTGACGTAGGTTTCTTTGGCGTCTTGAATGCCGTACACGGAGGCAGTCCGTCGCCAGTCGGTGTGCGAATTATTCACCTGAATTTCATAGCCTTGTTTTGGCCAATCTTTTTCAAGAAAAGCGGTACATACATAAAGTCCAGAATTTGCGCCGGGATAGGTTTTCACGCGGGCGTGCACTTCAAAATTTCTGAGATTAAGTCCTTCGTAGAACAGGTGACCGCGGGGGCCTTCGATGATGAGTTCGCCGTTTTCGACGCGGAAGGAATTGGGATTTTCGCTGGTTTTCCAGGCTTTCAGGTCTTTGCCGTTGAACAGGTCGGTCCATTGGGCATTCGAGGTGAAGCTCGCGAGGATTAGGAGTAGTAAGAGGTATTTCATGGAATTATAGATTAAGATGACTGCAAAATATAAATTATTGAAACATTTTTGACCTAATTCAATTTATATAGTTAAAAATAGGTGAGTTGAAATATACAAAATCCAACTTTAATCAAATATGAAAGATTTAAATACATTAAAATTGCCGGGTTTAATTGCCTGTTTTCTAGTAGCAATTTTGGCATTAACAGGTTGTTCCAAAAAAGATGAGGTGACTCCAGCAGCTCCTGAACTAGCTATTGTAGGCAAATGGCAGCACATGATTTCTAAGCGATCAGAAAACGGAAAAGTAGTTTATGAATATGTGGGTACGCCTGCAGATTATATGGAAATAACGACCAACGATATTATCGATTTTATGGATGGGGCTAAGTCGGCCTACACCTATAAAGTAATTGAAAAAAACAAAAAAATATCGATAATTGGTTCGGGACTAAATGGCGCAAATGAAGTGATCGAAATCAGAAATCTTTCGAAAACGGCGATGACCTTTTATCAGGAGCGCGTCGTAAATAACAATAAGTTTATCTGGTATATTGATTTCAAAAAACAATAATTCTCTCGAGATTATCAGTTCATTGGTAACCCTTACAAATCAAGCATAATTCGCAAATTATCTTTAATTTTTACCTGTTGTGCCTGCGTCAATCGACCTAATTTTGATATCAATCGCGTATTATCGATCGCACGTATTTGGTCTACCAGCACATCACTTATTTCGTCTAATTGACCTTTAGCCAAATGGATACGCAAGTATTCCAACTCCGGTTGGACATTGGTTGTTACTGGACAGATAAGCGTGGACAAATGCATCGTATTCAATAGATCTGTCTGAACGATAACAACTGGCCTTGTTTTGCCTGCCTCTGTGCCTTTGCTCGGATTTAAATTGGCCAACCAGATATCATATTGCTTAATTTCCATCGAACAGCTGATCAAACTCCCGCAAAATTTCCATGGATTCAATAGCAGCCACGGCAGATTCCTTGGCTAAAGACTTTTTCAATAATCTTCTTTTTTGTACCAGATTATACATATTGACCGCTTCGTTGATATACCGATTCCGCGCCAAGCGCAATTTTGCCGTTATTTCTTCCGTTTCGTTAAAAATATCGTCGTCCAACTTAAGCGATAAAGTTTTCATCTGTTTGATTTTTTTCAAAGGTATATATTAATAGTATATACCACAAGTCAGATGACGAATTATCAATTCATTGATATTCGATAAATAACTTAGCATCAATAAAAATCAAAGCCTGAATCTTAACGTTCCAATCAAAAATTAGATTAACACGCTCTCATAAACAAAAAAGCCTCCCAGCTCACGCTGAAAGGCTTTGTAGAGGGGAAGGGATTCGAACCCTCGGTAAGCTTGAGACCTACACACGCTTTCCAAGCGTGCTCCTTAAACCACTCGGACACCCCTCTAATTGGGATGGCAAAGTTATCAATTTATTTTGACGAATCGAAAAAGCCATCCATATCCTTTTTGAACTGAATCAAAGAGGGTTTGTGGATGTAATACATGTGGCCCGACTCATACATTTTGATGTCCACCCGGCTGCGTTGCTCCGGACGTAAAAACATGTGCTCAATGTCATATAAAGCCGTGAAATATGGTGTCGCAAAGTCATAATACCCACAACCTAAATACACCTTTAACGCCGGATTCTTCGCCATCGCATCACGCAAACTCTCCGCCACATTCAAATACTTATTCTGCACATTCTTGTACGACCACGGATACACATCCCCAAACACATTATAGCCCTTCTCCTCCTTAAACTTCAATTCCTTCTGCATATATGCATTGATCGTCGACGTAAATGGCCCGTCTATGTTGGCAAAGGACGGATCAAAATCCACATACTCACCCCCATCATCTAGGTCGCGACCCGTGAAACGCGCATCTAGCCGACCGACAGATAAACCATCCGCCCGACGCAAAGATTTATAGAAACGATTCTCGTCTACACGTAGATTAGACTGCAAACACAATTCTTTGGAAAGTCCCGTCCAATAGGCCAATTTGCCTGCAATGGCGTCCTTTTCCGCGGCCGACATCCATCCGCCCTTGATCAATGCCGAAGCATATTCGCCAATAGACCAAGCCTCAGATTCTTTTAAAATATCTGCCAAAGGACGAGCCTGCAAAGCTGGAGCCAATTTCTTATGGTACCATGCCGCAGCCGTATAAGATGGAACATACAAAGCACGAGGTAAATCATTCCCAACCGCATAATCATTCGTTCCAAAATTCAAGACAGCCGAAATCAAAATCACACCATTGATATATATCCGATGACGATCCTGCAAATGCTTCGCTAATCCCGCCGCTCGCGTCGTTCCATAACTTTCACCAGCTAAGAATTTGGGCGATGCCCAGCGCTCATAGCGACTCAAAAAGTTGCGCACAAAGGCACCAATAGATTCGATATCTTCCACATAGCCATGGTATTTGCTAGCATCTTGACCCACCGCACGGGAGTAACCGGTTGACACAGGGTCGATGAAAACTAAATCCGTTTTGTCCAACCAGCCATACTCATTGTCGACATACGTATACGGTGGAGCGGTCGCAGTTCCGTCATCCTTTAAAAGGACCCTTTTCGGACCGACACCCCCCATGTGCAACCACAAGGAGGCAGAACCTGGTCCGCCATTAAACGTAAACGTCACCGGACGCTTGCCTGCATCCTCGCCATCCTTTTGGTAATACGTAAAAAAGATCTTCGCTAACACCTTACCGGTGTCGGCCTTCATGTGCATGTAACCGGTATAGGCTGTGTAATTCAGCGGCTTTCCGGCCAGATTCAACACATGTGACGTCTTAACTACCTCCACCCCTTGAATGTCCATGGTAGGCTTTTGCGCCAGTAGGCCAAAGAAGGCCAAACAAATAATTCCAGTAAAAATTAATTTCATCTTAAAAAATTTAAAAACGAATATAAAAATTCTTTGGCAATAAACCTGTTTTGACTTACTTTTGCCTAATACTCTATATATTATATAGACTTAATACGTTTAACTTACCAAATATGCAAAGTTTCCGCTCTGAGATAGAAAACCC
>CAIUGL010000056.1 GCA_903898715.1 uncultured Cytophagaceae bacterium | reverse complement strand
TGCATGAGCGCTCGATTTGACGTTCGCTGGCTACCATATAGCACATTCGTACTCACAATAAAACGCCATTTCAATTTCTTAATCAGCGGAATACGATTAAAAAATAAGCCCTCAAAGTTGTGATTAAATTGCAGCGACGCGAATCGATCACTAACAAATTCAAAATAATTCATGGTCGAAAATGCGCTGCGAACAAACATAAAGGTCTCATTCCCCAAATGTGGAAATAAGAGCGGCGCAGGAAGATTGGAAGGGGTGTATCCGGCCAACAGCGTATAATCTGATCGTCCGTATTTCCCAAGTCTGAAGGTTTGATACGCCTTAAGTGTAAATCGGTGGTAGTTAAAATCGCCGCCAAATACACCCTTTAATCCTTGCTGATACCGAAATGTAAGCACCGGAATCCGGCGCGTAGCTAATGTTACCTTCTCATTCCCATTTAAAATAAAGGTTTCATTCTTTGCAAAACGTGCCTCAAACGTGAAAAATGTATCATTATAATGATCCTGCACGGGGGAATCCATACCTAATTCAGGATGTAAGCGGTATTGAAAGCGGAACAAAGGATCGAACGAGCGCATATTCATCGAGCCCGTTAAACGAAAACCCCGGATAAATTCAGTCGAAAAAAATGCTTCCGAGTCTCTCCTAAAAAATGCCCCTGAAAATGAACCCCAACGCGTAAATGCATAGAACAATTTATTATCTCCAATCAGGTCAGGGGTTAATCCAACACGCTCTAACTCATAACTGTGCTTAATTCCAGCCACCGTCCATTTACTTTTGGAAAATAAATAATTCACCTCCCCTGAATATTTGGGAATCAAATCCTTGGTACCAAAACTAGCGTGTCCTCTAAAAATCCAACTAGAATCAAATAGCGCATTTGTTCGAAATCCCAAACGCACACGCGCGCCCTCGATTTGGTTGATCGCTAAACCGGAAATGTAAGGACCTACATCCATATCCTTAAATGTGCGATGGCCGCTCAACACAACATCCGCAATCTCCACATACGTACGGACGATGGGCACCGATTTGACTGAATCAATCATCGAAAAAGCGAGTAGGTCTTGTCGGCTTAACGATTCATGGCGCGCATTTTTCCAGTATTCAGGATTCGCATCCCGAGCATTGGCAGCCACCTCCGAGGTTCGATCGTAGAATGGTAACGGATGCGGCTTATTGATTACAAAATTTTTGTTGGAGATATACATCTTCAACAACATCCCCGCCGAGCCCTTCGAAATCTCTTCCAAGTCGATTAAGAAACGCGTACGAGCAGGCAACCAAACGCCAGTTTCTGTCTGCTCAAGTTCTTGGGAAATCTTTACTTTTTCAATGAAATTAAGGTTGGCAGCTTTGCCCACAGTGGCGTCAATCTGCGTTAGAGCAAACTGGGTGGTATCGATCCACATTTGACCCGTATAGGTCAAGTCAGCCGGATTCTTTGGTTCAAACTCAATTTGATAACATGTCCTTCCCTCTACTTGTACCGTGTCTAGCAAATAGTACGTATAGGTCTGCTTCCATTGTTCGCCAATCGGGCTAGCAAAATCCTTGCCAAAAAAGCTGATGAAGTTTTGGTAAAAATTATAATTCGTGACCAAATTCCCACCGACTAGCTGGGAAATAAGTCCACCTTCACCCATGCCTACCCCTTTGATATTGGTCTTTAAAATATGCTCTCGACGACGCCGAGGTGATTCCAAATAATAAAATTTACTGACCGTTTCCGTGATGTAGGTGGGAATAAGCAACTTCCCATCTTCTCCAGCCTGCTGCTCAAACTTTTTGATCGAAGAGGCAATATCTTGCATCACTTTTTTCCCTTTGAACTGCTCGGAAATGTTATCCACATCCAGCTCCATTTTCGCATAGGAATCATACTCATAAGCAGCCATTTGAATACGATCATTGCGGCTTTTGTTCGCCTGAATCGCACGCAAAATACGAAAGGCCGGATTCTCGCCCGAATACACCTTGACTTCGGATAAGTCGGCAGCACTAGGTTTAACCTGAAAGTCAACTTCATGCATTCCAGGACTTTTATCGACTGATTTGGTCCGACGGGTATACCCCACCATCGAGACAAATAAAGAATCTGAAGCTACTTTAGATTGAAAAGAATAGAACCCTTGAAAATTAGTTGTACCACCACTATTTACCCCCTTTAACCCGACGGAAGCAAATGGAATCGGGTCTCCCGTTTCCGCATCCGTGACCAATCCCTTGTAGCTATATTGAGCCTGTGCTTGCATCGCAAGCAAAAGAAAAAAGAACATTAGCCAGCGGCCTTTGCAACTCAAAATCATCTAAAGGAATTTTTATACGTTGAACAAGACTCACCCAAAAATCTGAGCATCCTGAACAAACATTTTAAATTTTTCTAAGGCCCGAGCCCGATGTGCTAGTTGGTTTTTTTCAGCCAAACTTAACTCTGCGAAGGTTTGCTCAATCCCAGTAGGAACAAATATGGGATCATATCCAAAGCCCTGCGTGCCTCGCGGCTCCGCTTGAATTTGTCCATGCACCTCCCCTTCAAATACATAAAACTGACCTTGATGATGCAAGGTCAATACCGTCACAAAATTCGCATTACGATTGGGTTCATTTGCCATTACCTGCAACAGCTTGGCGACGTTAGCCGTATCACTTTTTGCTTCCCCGGCATACCGCGCAGAATAAACACCAGGTGCACCGTTCAACGCGTCTACTTCTAAACCTGAATCGTCCGCTAAACAGGTAATGCCTCCAAATTTTTGCGCAATAAACTCCGCTTTTTGCCTTGAATTTTCGGCCAACGTGGCCCCTGTCTCCGGAATTTCTACCACCAAACCTAATTCAAAAACAGTCCGAAAATCAAAAAGATCTCCTAGGAGATCCTTGATTTCATCTATTTTATGCTGGTTCTGTGTCGCCAAATAAATTATCGGTTTCATAATCCTTAAGGCGCAACAATCGAGATTTCAAAATACAATGGAGAATAGCCAGGAATCGCCGAATTACCTGCCGTTCCATACCCTTGTAAATGCGGAATAATAACGGCCGCTTTCTCTCCCGCACGCATTTTTTTCAATGCTTCCGTAAATCCTGGAATCAAACTACGCTGACTCAAGACAAAAGGAACCGTGGGCGTACCCAGTGTACCAGAATCAAAAATCGGATTGTACACAATCGCACCCGAAGTGGCATCTTTGTGCACGTAACTATAGGATAATCGACCTGTGTAATTGACTAATACAGGTGCATCAGCAGCTACTGAAGCCCCCGTAGGATTATCCACTAACTTTTTAAATATCAACCCAGAACTTGTCTTTTCCGGATTGACAATATTGTATGTTTTTTGAATTAATTCAATTTGAGCCGCTTCGTTACGAATGGCATCGATTGTCAATTCCAAAACTAAAACGGAATAAGCGGGTACATCGCCATACGCAGTGCCTCCAAAAGCCAAGGCAGATGGAATTAGGAAAAGGCCGCTTTCGCCAAGCTTAAGAAAACTTAAGGGCAATGCAAAGATCGATTGAGCGGAATTTACGCCCCAAACAATCGAGCGATTAATGTTTTTTGAACGCGATGTGGAATCGATAATCGTCCCATCCAACAACGTCATTTTATAGTGGAAGGTTACTAAATCACCCGTATTTTTAGTTTTGATGGTACCATCCGTATTGGAGTAAAGTCCTTCAGGTGATTTCTGTAATTTTAAATTTTTGAGCTTAATGTAATTTTGGATCTCAACCTCATTCTTATTGGCAGGATCCTCCTCCGAACCCAGCGTACAGCTACTGAACAAAACAAAACAGCTAAGAACAATTCCTACAATATATTTCATCTTACTATTGAATTTTGGCTACGTAAATTTCAAAAACTAACGGCGTAAAACCGGCAATCTTGGTACCTGAACCTTTTTCACCGTATCCCAATGCAGACGGGAAAACAAGAACAGCACGTTCCCCTAAACGCATCTTCGCAACACCCGCTGAAAAACCTTTCACGGTCTGTGAACTTCCAATCGTCACCGAGAAACTATCTGTGCGTGCCATATTACCATCAAAGGCAATTCCGTTTAGAAAACGACCCGTGTATTTCAATTTCACCACTTTTCCAGTGGCTGGTATTTCGCCCGTGCCTGGGGTTAAGCGAATGTAACGTAAGCCCTCAGCAGTTCTTTCGTTGACAGTGTATTTATTAGCCGCAATAAATTCGTCAATTCGATCATTTTGACTGCGCACTACATAATTTTTGATCGTGACTTTTAAAGGTGTAAAGGCAGGAAGCCCATCGAACGATTGTGACGTCCCAGGCAAACCTAAAACAGCTTCCTCACCATCTTTTAAATACGTCATCAAATTGGCAAAAATGGGATTTAAATAGCCAAACTGATAGACCAGTGGATCTTTTGTACGCTCAATTACCTGACCTGTCAACAGATTTGCAAGTTCATAATCCATGCGAAGTGTATCTCCTTTCGAAGCAAGTTCACCGGATGCATTGGATTTGGTCAACGCATAATAACCGCCATTTTCAATCGCAATGGGTGACTGATTTTGTTTCGTAAAATAGGCTAAAATTTGGGCCTGATTTTCTTTGGCCTTGACTTCATCTGCCAATTCCACATTGGACAAACACGAAGTCATTGTCCACACGGCAAGAATTGCCCAAAACCCTTTTTGAATACTACCTATCATAATGCTTGCTAAACGAAAAAAACGTTCCTTTCGTATCAATCAAAATAGCGGGGGAATGTATCCCCCGCTATTTTTTACTTTTTATTCAATACTTCTACTTCAAATACTAATACCGAGTTTGGTGCAATGGGACCACGACCTTGATCGCCATACGCTAATTGTGAAGGGATCACAAATACGCCTTTTCCACCTGCCTTCAATAAGCTTAACGCCTCATTAAATCCTGGGATCATTTGACCCAAAGGCATTTCTGTGCTAGCACCTTTATCAAATTCTTTTCCATCTAAAAACGTTCCACGGTAATTTACGATCCATGATTCACCCATCTTTGGTGTAGCACCTTGACCTGGCTTTTCAATGCTCGCGAATAATCCTGAAGCTGTTTTTGTAAATTTCTTACCCGACTTCGCAATATAAGCTTCAATCATAGCTGGTTGCTGAGCAAGTAATTTAGCCGCATCCGCCTTAGCTTGCGCTGCTTGACCCGCCATTTCCTTTTCGAAATCTGCCTTTGACTGTACTTTTAAAATCTTAACCGTGTACTTCAAATCAGTACCTGGCTTCAAGAATGGAGGCAATGGAGCTTGAACCGTCTTAGCCAAGCTATCGATAGGCACTAAAATTGTTGCAGAATCGCCAACAGATAATAAACGAAGGCCGTTTTCAAATGTTCCTTTGAATGCTCCTGGAGCAGCTTGAGGCGGCTGAACCATCCCTTTGCCTGGTTGGCCATCTTTACGCGTATCCTGTAACACAGAATCCGCACCGTTTTTAATCACTAAATCAAACGTAATGATATCCCCATCTTTCAACTTTTTAGCATTGTCGTCATGGCTGTGGATTTGAATTTTTACGCCTTCAATAACTTCTACTTTATCCTTGTTACAAGCTGTCATTAAAACAGTAGCAGAAAATAGGACACCTAAGGTTTTACGCATGATTTGTTTGTTTATTTTTATAAATTTTTAACTGGTTTTATTTCAGAAAGATACAAAGGTAACACTTCTAGCAATTTTTCCTTCGCTTCCGCTAAACCACCCGCAGAAAATCGGCCACCCGAAGCATTTTTATGTCCACCACCCTCAAAATAAGTAGCGGCAAATTGGTTCACCGCAAAAGGCTCAAT
>CAIUGL010000055.1 GCA_903898715.1 uncultured Cytophagaceae bacterium | reverse complement strand
CGCTCCCAAATCGTCGTTGCGCCATGCGCCTTAATCGGATATAACCACGATGGATAGGTATCTTGTAATAATAATTTATACGCCACATCATTACGTCCAAAGCGTGTTAAAACTGGATTCAAAAATGGCGTGCCTAAAAATCCAGTCGTCAAATGATACTTATAGCTCTCAATATTCGCCACCAATCGGCCCAGTGCCGCCTCACGTAACGAAGCCGGAATCATGTCAAATTGCAATGCCAAAATATAAGCTGTCTGCGTCTCTGAAATCAATCGACCATTTGCTGTCATAAATTCCTTTTGGAATTGCAACTTGATGCGCTCCAATAAACGCTCCCATTCTTTGAAATCATCCATCTTACCTAAAATACGCGCTGTTTTAATCATCAATTGCGTATTGTAAGCATAGAAACATTGGGCAACAAGGTAGTTGTCGGTGACAGCCGACTTCTGTCCAATCATCCCTTTCGAATCATCCACACGATACGATAACCAATCCGCAAATTGGAAACCCGTATTCCATAAATCGTTCTTCGCCGCACCACGCACATAATTCAAATATGCTTTCATACTGGCATATTGATTTTCCAATACCTGCTTATCACCATAGGTCGTGTAAATATTGTATGGAATAATGATGCTGGCATCGGACCAACCGGCAGCACCTGCCTGGTTATTATCTTTTCCAATCGTCGTACGCGTCAATACATCTGGAATTACAAATGGAACCGCCCCATTAGGCGCTTGATCAGCCGCAACATCTTTAAGCCATTTCACAAAAAACTGATTGACATTAAAGTTAAAGGCAGCCGTACGGGAGAAAACCTCCGCATCACCCGTCCATCCCAAACGCTCATCACGCTGTGGACAATCTGTAGGAACATCTAAGAAATTACCCTTTTGGCCCCAACGAATATTGGATTGCAACTGATTCAACAAAGGATTACTTGTCTCAAAAGTACCCGAAGGCTTCATATCTGAATTCAATGCAATCGCTTGATAATCTGATGCTTGCACGTCGATTCCCTCCACCTGAACATAGCGAAAGCCAAAGAACGTAAAGTGTGGTTCCAAAACTTGCTGTTCCCCATTGAGTATATATTCCGCCTGCGCTTTGGCTGAGCGTAAATTAGCAAAATAGGGTTCGCCCGTTTTATCGAGCATTTCCACATGGTATAATTTAACCGCCTGTCCAGCCTTTCCTTTGACAGTTAGTTTAACCCAACCCACGACATTTTGGCCAAAATCAAGAATCGTTTTCCCGGATTTAGTCCGCAAAACCTTAGCTACTTTCAGCTGTTCTTGCTTGCGCATCGGTTCGTTAATTTGGGCGTGCAGCACGCCCATTGATGCGGTTGTTTCGACCACTGCCGACCAGGTTGTCGGGCGAATACGCGTATCCTGCTTCTCCCCATCGTAAATTTCTGAAGTCAGAATATGACTTAAACTCGCCTTCCATGAATTATCTGATATGACAGATTCGGTAGACCCATCGGCATAAGTAATTTCTAACTGACTCAATAGCGCCGTTTGAGCGCCATAAAAATTCTTATTATTCTCCCAAGCAATTCGGGTACGGAACCATCCAGACCCCATTAAAACGTCTAATTGGTTTAAACCCTTCTTCACTTCGGCTGAAATATCGTATACCTGAAATTGTAAATGTTTGTTGTAACTGGTCCAGCCTGGACTTAAATAGGCATCGCCTACGCGCTTACCATTGATGGATGCATCATACAATCCGCGTGCGGTGATGAATAAACGTGCTGATTTAACTTCTTTTTTGGCGAAAAATGATTTTGCCAAGATAGGCACGCGACCATCCACTGAATCTGAAGCAATACCCGAACTGATCCACTTCGCTTTCCAGTCGGCCGTACGCAACAGCGACGTCCTAAATTCCGACCACAATACCTTACTTGCTTTTCCTTGATTATCCCAAACCTGAACCGCGACTTGATACGCCTGATTTGATTTCAGCTCATCGCCGGCGTATGGTATGAAAAGCGATTGATCGGAATCTATTTTACCTGATTTCCACACCGTTTTCCGACCGGCTAACACATGAATTGAATATGATTTTTGCGTGACATTGCGATTGGGCGAGCTTAATTGCCAACTAAATCGTGGTTGCAAAACACCTACTCCCTGGGGGGCTTGTTGGTTTTCAATCTGAATCGACTGAACTGAAATCTGTGCGATTAGCCAAAGGGGCGAGAGAAAAAAGGCAAGAACAAGACATTTCTGCAGTAGAATTTTCATAAATTTCAAAGGTTTAGATTTGAAAGCAAGCTACAAATCTATTTCTAAAATTAAAATAACAGTCCTTAGCACCCCTAGGACAGTAAGCCTATGAAACTACGTTTACTACTCGTATTAGAGATTGGCCTTGCCTTCATCGCCTGGACGCAAAAAGATACTGATTATACGCAATGGGCGTCCTATTTGGGTGGTCCGGATCGGAATCATTACTCCACATTGAATCAAATCACACCTGAAAATGTAAAAGATTTGCAAGTTGCATGGACTTATTCCTTACCTGATTCAGGCCAAATGCAGGCGAATCCCATCATCGTGGATGGTGTTTTATATGGGGTTTCCGCGTCTGTGCAGGCATTTGCCTTGGATGCAGCGACTGGCAAAGAAATCTGGCGTTTTGGTGATCCCCTAAAAAACTGGGCAAGTACTTCCCGCGGCGTTAGTTATGCCAAAGGTCGTATACTCTATACCGTTGGCCCCAATCTCTGGGCACTAGATGCCAAAACTGGAAAGCCCATCGACACTTTTGGTGATCATGGAAAAGTAGATTTACATACGGGTTTGCCTGCTATGGCACAAAACAAATTCATTATTTCCAATACACCAGGGACCGTTTTTGAGAACTTAATTGTCATGCCACTCCGCTTATCCGAAGGAGCAGATGCTGCGCCAGGTGATATTCGTGCGTATGATATTTATACGGGGAAAGTCGCTTGGACCTTTCATACGATACCTTATCCAGGCGAATACGGCTATGAGACCTTTCCGAAAGATGCCTATAAAAATGAGTATACAGGTGCAGCGAATAATTGGGCCGGCATGGCTGTGGATGAAAAGAGAGGAATTCTGTATGTTCCCACAGGATCCGCTGGATTTGATTTCTATGGAGGAAATCGGAAAGGCAGTAATTTATTTGCCAATTGCCTGTTGGCCTTAGATGCGCGAACAGGTAAAAGGCTTTGGCATTTTCAAACAACACATCATGATATGTGGGATCGTGATTTACCAGCCCCACCCAATTTGATTACGGTGATGCATCGTGGAAAACCGGTGGATGCCGTTGTCCAAGTTACGAAACAAGGTTATGTTTTTTGCTTCGATCGCGTGACCCGAAAACCACTTTTCCCAATCGTAGAGAGACCGGTAAAAGGTTCCACCCTCGTGGGTGAACACGCATGGGAAACACAACCGATGCCTACCTTACCAAAACCCTACGCCAGGCAGTCGGATGAAATAACGGCGAAAGACATTAATCCGTATGCTGCCAACCAATCAGAACTACGTCAGAAATTAGGCCAAATCGAAACCGGATGGCATGCCGCTCCTAGCTTACAAGGTAATTTGATCTTACCGGGTTTTGATGGTGGTGCTGAGTGGGGCGGTGCAGGAGCAGATCCCAAAAGAGGTATTGTCTACATTAATAGCAATGAGATGCCCTGGGTGCTGACAATGGTGTCTACCAAACAGGCGAACCAAAACTCCTCAAAAACATATACCCAATATTGTGCATCTTGCCATGGAGATAAATTACAAGGCAATCCTGCCAGTGGCTATCCCAATCTGACGGAGGTATTCAAACGTAGAAACAAGGTGTTTTTGAGTCAAATCATCACACAAGGCAAGGGAATGATGCCTGGTTTCCCACAAATTGACAAAGTGGCCCGTGAGGAATTAGTCAATTTCTTAGCGGGAGAAACGCCTAAAGAGGTAGTTTCTACCGAAGGAAAAACACCCGAGCTACCTTACCGCATGACGGGATACAATAAGTTTTTGGATAATCAGGGACTACCTGCCATCAGCCCACCCTGGGGAACTTTACAAGCTATCGACATGAATACGGGTAAATACCTGTGGAAAATACCGTTTGGTGATGAACCCATCCTCGCCGCGAAAAACATACTAAATACAGGTACCGAAAATTACGGAGGTCCACTCATTACGGAAAATGGCCTATTAGCCATCGCCGCTTCCAAAGACGGCATGTTTAGAATCTTTAACCGCCATACCGGCAAACTACTTTGGAAAACCAAACTTCCCGCAGCCGGATTCGCCACACCAGCCACGTATCAAGTAAATGGTAAACAGTACATCGTCATCGCTTGTGGTGGGACGAAGTTGGGTACGAAGAAGGGGAATCAGTATGTAGCTTTTTCTTTAGACGTTAGACGCTAGCTAGACTTTAGACGTCAGACGCTAGACGTCAGAAATAAGTCCGGAGTCAAAAGTCCGGAGTTAAAAGACGCGATGTGTCGCGTCTAAAACTGGCCCATCCAGCGTCTATATATATATACAGAACCTGAAATTTGACAGAAATATGTAATTTCATATAATGCGAACTTCTATAAATTTGGGGAATTGACACTATGAAAATACAATCAAAATTTAAGCGTTTCTGGAAAATCATTGGGCCAGGTTTAATTACAGGTGCCAGCGATGATGATCCTTCCGGAATTGCCACCTATTCTCAGGCGGGAGCTGCGTTTGGCTTACAGACGTTGTGGACGGCGATTTTGGCGTTTCCGCTGATGGCAGCGATCCAACAAATGTGTGCGCGCATTGGCTTAGTAACCTCCCAAGGTTTAACGGGGACCTTGAAAAAACATTACCCTCGACCGGTATTATACCTCATGTTGGTCTTCAGTTTTCCCGCCATCGTGATGAATATTGGAGCGGATATTGCCGGTATGGGAGCTGTGGGAAACTTACTATTCCCATCGATCGATGCGACCTATTTCAGTGTGGTATTTACGGTTATCTTGCTCGGACTTATCATCTACCTTCCCTATCAAAAAATTGCTTCCGTACTAAAATACCTCTGCATGGTCATGCTGGTGTATTTCATCGTCCCTTTCCTCTACAAGCAAGATTTTGTCGCCATTTTCAAAGCGACAGTCATCCCTACTATCCAGTGGAACAAAGAGTTTTTATTAATTATAGTTGGCATTTTAGGCACAACCATTTCACCCTATTTATTCTTTTGGCAAGCATCCATCGAAGTCGAAGAAATGAAACATAAACGAGCCTTAATGGTCAATAAAAAGATCATTCATGAAATGCAACAAGATGTGGATTTTGGCATGACATTCTCCGGCTTTGTGATGTATTTTATCATTCTGACCACCGGGACGGTCTTGTATTCAGCCGGCATACATCAAATCAATACCGTTGAAGAAGCTGCGATGGCATTAAAGCCGCTGGCGGGTGATTTGGCGTATGTACTTTTCGCCGTGGGTGTCATCGGGACCGGACTCATCGCGATTCCTGTTTTGAGTGGTTCGTTGTCCTATATCTTCACCGAAACATTCGGTTGGGAACAAGGATTGGATAAAAAATTTCATGAAGCCAAAGGCTTTTATGTCATCATTGCCATTTCACTCATACTCGGTTTATCGCTGAATTATGTGGGCATCTCCCCCATTGACGCCTTAATCTACACCGCTGTTTTATATGGTATTACTGCGCCGGTATTGATTGGTATCATTCTTCATATTTCTAATAATCGGGAAATTATGGGCGAATATGTAAACTCGCGAATCTCCAATGTCTTGGGTTTTGCGGCGTTGATCATCATGACGCTTGCGGCAGGGGCGCTATTGTATTTTGAGTTTTTAAATTAGACGTTGGACGTTAGACGTTGGACGTTGGACGCAATCTAGACTTTAAACGTTAGACGCAAACTAGACGTCAGACATTAGTCGTTTGACACTAGAAATTGGATGGCATTTTACAATAATTATCGGTCTAACGTCCAGAGTCTGACGTCCAGCGTCCAAAAAAAAACACCCACCTATTCAGATGAGTGTCTTCGTGGACCAGCATGGGCTCGAACCATGGACCCCCTGATTATGAGTCAGGTGCTCTAACCAGCTGAGCTACAAGTCCACATTAGCTAAAACTAATGTGGCGCAAAATTAATTAATTATTGGCTTTCTAACTACATTTGGGGTAATATTTTAACGTGTATGTTTCCAACCAAAATTATTAACGACCCCATTTACGGGTTCATCAAGATCAATAACCCATTCATCCTCAAGTTGATTGATCATCCATTTGTCCAGCGACTCAAACGAATCAAGCAACTAGGACTTGCCGAATTTGTCTATCCGGGCGCACACCATACCCGCTTTCACCACGCCCTAGGCGCCATGCACCTCATGGATCAGGCATTGGCCAATCTGCAAGCGAAAGGTTATACGATCACCGACCATGAAAAAGAAGCCGCCGCCATCGCCATTCTATTACATGATGTGGGACACGGACCTTTTTCACACGTACTAGAATATACCCTACTCAATCACGTTCACCACGAAGAGATATCCAACCTCCTCATGAAAAAGCTGAACGAACATTTTGATGGTAGATTAACGCTAGCCATCGATATGTTTAGTGGAAAATACGAACGACCATTTTTTCATCAATTGATTTCGAGCCAACTGGACGTTGATAGATTAGATTACCTTTCCCGTGACTCGTTTTATACCGGCGTACGTGAAGGATTCATCGGTTCCGAACGTCTATTGAGTATGCTTGACCTGCAAGACGAGAATTTGGTGATGGAAGAAAAAGGAATTTATTCAATCGAGAATTTCTTGATGGCACGCCGACTGATGTATTGGCAAGTGTATTTACACAAAACAGCCATCGCCGCAGAAACGATGTTGATCCAAATACTTCGTCGGGCCAAAACCCTCATCCACGAAGGCAAAAAACTAACATGCACCTCCGCCCTCATGACTTTCCTCAAGAAAGATTATACCTGGGAAGAGTTTGCAAGCACCGATAAACTATGGCTAGCCTTCACAGATTTAGACGATCACGATGTATGGGCCGCCATCAAAGAATGGAAGCACGCAACGGACCCTATTCTGTCACGTTTATGTAGTGATTTCTTGGCGCGCCGACTGTTCACCTGCAAATTAGGCACGCAACCTATCCCAAAATCAAAGCGTACCGAGCTGGCGCAAGAAATTACACAGCGCCTTAAAATAAACGAAGAGGAGTTGTCTTACTTTGTTGTCGAGGGTACAACCAGCAATTCTGCCTATGTACAAGGCGATAATACCATCAAGATCGTCGATAAACAAGGGCAAGTGGTCGAGTTAGCAGAGGCATCTGACTTACCGACCATCCAAGCATTAAGTAAGATTGTAAAAAAATACTATTTTTGTTGCCCAAAGAGCGTATATTTGCAAGGCGAATTGAGTTCGTAAAAACATTTTTTTAACCTTAGCCTATATTCATCCCGCATGAAATTTACTGTTGACCAAATTGCGACAATCCTCCAAGGCACAGTATCAGGCGATGGTTCTCAATTTATTACTGGTTTTGATAAAATCGAAGAAGGTAAACCCGGCAGCATTTCCTTTCTGTCTAATCCCAAATACGAATCTTATTTATACGATACCAATGCCACAGCAGTCATTGTATCCAAGGATTTGGCATTGAAAAATAAAGTGAAATCCACCCTCATTTGCGTGGATGACCCATACGTAGCATTTACCATCCTATTACAGAAATACCAAGAAATGACCGCTACGCGCGAAACAGGTATTTCCATTCACGCCATTATCGAAGCAGGGGTCAAAGTAGGCAAAGACCTGTTTGTAGGTAGATTTACCAGCATCGACTCCCACTGCAAAATAGGCGATAACACCAGTATTCATAACCAGGTGAGTATCGGCAAAAATGTCCAAATAGGTGATAATTGTATCATTTACCCTGGTGTTGTAATTTATAACGACACCATCATAGGCAATCACGTAGTCATTCATTCGAATGCGGTGATTGGTTCCGATGGCTTTGGCCATGCACCACAAGCCGATGGATCGTTTAAAGCGATTCCGCAGCTAGGCAATGTGGTCATTGAAGATCACGTCAGTATCGGCGCAAACACCACGATAGATCGAGCCACCATGGGTTCTACGTTCATTCGTTCCGGTGTCAAAATCGATAATCTTGTTCAAATTGCACACAATGTGGACATTGGCGCAAACACCGCCATCGCTGCGCAAACCGGCATTTCAGGTTCTACGAAAATTGGCGAAAACTGCTTAATCGCAGGTCAGGTAGGCATCGCCGGCCACCTAACGATTGCAGCCAAAACAATTATAACGGGTCGGGCTGGTGTAACCAAATCGATCAAACAAGCTGGACAAGTAATAGGCGGTTATCCAGCTGTGAATAATGCAGAATACTTGAAAAGAAGTGCATTGATTCGCCGACTACCCGAATTATTTGATCAAATTAAAAACATTAAATAGGCTTAACCTTCTCATGAATAATAAGCAACATACCATTACCAAATCAGTAACCTTATCCGGCGTAGGCTTGCATACAGGTGTCGTAGCCAATATGACCTTTTTGCCAGCACCAACGAACCATGGAATCAAATTCCAGCGCGTTGATTTGCCAGGTCAGCCTATCGCTGATGCCGATGTAGACTATGTGGTAGATACCTCCCGTGGTACCACCATCGAACACAATGGCGCTCGAATTAATACGGTTGAACACGTACTCGCAGCTTTAGTAGGTCTTGAAATTGACAATATCCTCATCCAACTAGACGGTCCAGAACCTCCGATCATGGATGGTTCTTCCATCAAATTTGTAGAAGCACTACGTGATGCAGAGCCCGTTGAACAAGAAGCACACCGTAAATTCTTTGAATTACCCGAAGAAGTACGATTCAAAGATTTAGACAAAGGAATTGAACTTGCTGCCTTGCCTTTAAATGATTACCGCATCGCGGTGATGGTCGATTATAATTCGAAGTTTTTATCGAGCCAACATGCCAACCTATCGCATGTGTCTCAATTTGAAAAAGACTTTTCCATGTGCCGGACTTTCTGCTTCGTGCATGAATTAGAAGCACTTTATAATGCGGGTTTAATCAAAGGTGGTGATTTGAACAACGCGATTGTCATCGCTGACAGAGAATATTCAGAGGGTGAACTAGCGCATATTTCAGAGGTTTTAGGCAAGCCAAAAGTGTCTATTTCTAAAGATGCCGGCATCATGAATAATACCAGCCTGCACTTTTCAAATGAAATGGCGCGCCACAAATTATTAGATGTCATGGGCGATTTAGCTTTGGTAGGCAGACCCATCAAAGCTCAGATCTTAGCCTCACGTCCAGGCCATGCATCGAATGTGGAATTAGCGAAAAAGATTAAAAAACTCATGTTAGAGGCGGAGAAAAACAACGTACCGGTTTACGATGCGAAACAACCTCCGATCTTTACACACGAGCGCGTATACGAATTATTGCCACACCGCTATCCATTCCAAATGATTGACAAAATCATTTATTTGGATGATAACAGTGTAGTGGGCGTAAAAAATGTCACCATGAATGAAAACTATTTCATGGGACACTTCCCAAATAATCCAGTGATGCCTGGTGTCATGCAAGTAGAAGCTATGGCACAAACCGGCGGAATCTTGGTCCTTAGCTCAGTACCAGATCCAGAAAATTACTGGCCGTATTTAGTAGGCATCGAAAACTGTCGCTTTAGAAAATCTGTAATCCCTGGTGATACCGTCATCTTTAAATGTGAATTAACGGCACCGATTCGTCGGGGAATTGCCAAAATGATCGGTAAAGCGTATGTCGCTGGCCAAGTAGTATGTGAAGCTGAAATGACAGCTAGTCTTGTTAGAAAATCTTAGGTCAATTATATGCAAACACTTTCTGTCATCCATCCAGAAGCTAAATTAGGCGCCAACGTTACCGTGGAACCTTTTTCAGTTATTCATGAAGATGTGGAAATAGGCGAAGGTACATGGATCGGTTCTCATGTAACCATCTATCCTGGCGCCCGGATCGGAAAAAATGTGCGTATTTTTCCTGGAGCCGTTATTTCAGCCGTACCACAAGATTTAAAGTTTGGTGGTGAAATTACAACAGCTGAAATTGGCGATGACACAACCATCCGTGAATGCGTGACGGTGAATCGCGGTACGGCCGACAAGCTTAAAACGGTGATAGGTCAAAACTGCTTAATCATGGCTTATGTCCATGTAGCCCACGATTGTTTGATCGGAAATCATTGCATTATCGCGAATTCAGTCCAATTAGCCGGCCACGTAACCATGGGTGATTTTGCTATTATCGGTGGTTCTTCCGCCGTACATCAATTCGCACATATCGGTCGGCACGTCATGATTTCAGGCGGCTCACTCGTTCGGAAAGATGTACCTCCATTTACAAAAGCAGGTCGTGAGCCACTTAGCTATGCCGGTATCAATTCCATAGGTTTACGCAGACGTGAATTTAATGATGAGCAGGTAGCTGAAATTCAAGAAACCTATCGCTTTATCTACCAAAAAGGCCTAAACAACCAAGATGCCATCGCGCAAATTGAGCAACATATTCCAGCCTCTGCGCATCGCGATGAAATTGTCAATTTTGTCCGTGATTCCGAGCGTGGCATCATGAAAGGTTAATTTGCCTATGAAGATCATTGCAACAGGTGTTGAGAAAAAATTCCGTAAAGAATGGATCTTCAAAAATGTACACGGCACATTTTCTGCTGGTCATGCCTACGCACTCGTTGGACCCAACGGCACCGGAAAAAGTACATTACTTAAAATATTAGCACAATTTTCATTACCGACGCATGGTCAGGTCGAATTCGTACAAGCGGATGGAACGGCTATTTCAACACACGAAGCCCATCAATACGTAGCCTATGCCGCGCCGTATGTAGACGTGATTGAAGAATTTACGCTCAGCGAGTTAATTGAATTTTTGCAAAAGCTTGGATTCATACCAGCTGACCTTACCCTACTCGGCTTCGAAAAATACATGGAATTGAGCCCTGGGAAGGCAAAATTGATTAAAAACTATTCCTCTGGCATGCGCCAAAAAATCAAATTAGCCTGCGCACTACTTTCCCCTCGACCTATTCTTTGCTTAGATGAACCTACGTCTAACCTAGATGAAAAAGCGAAACAATGGTTTATCGCTAAACTAAATGAAAACAGAGCTAAACTAATATTCATTGCTTCGAATGAAGCCCTTGAAATTGCGTTATGCGAACATCAAATCGCGATTGCCGATTATAAAAACTAACGGAACTTCAACCGTAAGCGCATCTGAATCAGCGCAAAAACAATCAGATTAAACCCAATAAAGAAAGCAATACTGCCCAACTCCAGAACGCCCTTACTAATGACCTGGTAATGTTCAAAAAGGGAAATGGTTTCGAGTGAGGTGAGTTCTTGTGGGACTTGCCAACAAACAAAATTGAGAAATACGCCGAGTACAAAAGCAAGCGCTTGTTTTTCAACTAAAGCAGAGGCTAAACAGCTAAGCGATATAAACGAGTAACACAATAACAGAATACTGATATATCCACCCACAACTAAGGAAGCATCGTAATTTCCTACCGGATTGCCCAGTTGGCCTATCGAATACACAAACACAAACGTGGGCAACAACACCACCCCTACCACTAAAAACAAGCCCAATACTTTCCCTAGCGTGATCGACTCCATCGAAATGGGTAAAGTCCGTAGTAAATCAAACGTCTTTAATTCAAATTCCTCCGCAAATGACCGCATGGCTAAAGCCGGAATAAAAAATAAGAAAAACCAGGGATTCAAATCAAAGAATACGGTTAACTCCGCGAAGCCAAATTCCAAAATATTGCCCGTCAAATACCACACGTATAGACTCAATAGGACATAAAATGCCACCATCACGCCTAAGCCGATGAACGAACTAAAAAATGCCTTAAACTCTTTTTGGATGATGGCCCACATACCTTACTCGTCAAAAACTGATTTCTCGCGCTTCAAGACACCAGAAACAATCAATCCTAAAATAAACATGAAGACAATCGTTACCACAACAACCATCACAAATTGGACTCCTGGACCCATCATCATTTTGGTGATTTTTTCTGCATCCTCAATTTGACTTTCCGTTAAGCCTTGATCTTCTAGACGCTCTCGAGCTAAATCCAATTGCTTTTGAACGACACCTTGGTCGATGAATTGTAAATAAATATAATTGAATCCACCGGCAATGACTCCCCAAATTGCACCTAGTAACGTAGAAGAACCTAATCCTTGGCCATAACTCATAAAGCCATCATTCTCTTCACGAACCTCGCGTAAAGCTAAGACCAAAATCGTCACATTGATAATTAACGTAAAGATCGTAGATACCCAGCCCAATGTTTCAGAGAAATCATCCTCTAAACCCGTGAACTTCGTAATCAGCGTAAATATGAAACTTAATAAACCTCCGATGGCCCCCCATTTTAACATAATTAAACTTGGTGACATTTTTTGATTTTCCATGTTGCTTATTGTTTAAAGTATAAAGAGATCAATAAATTGGGTAAAAAGGCAAGAGCTAATTTTTGGCTTAAATCATCTTTAGCAATGCTGGCCGCATCTATTCCACGAATACCTTCTTGTAATTGAGCGAAATAAGCCGCTCCCTCCTGCTTCACAATGGCTTGTTGGTACTGAACAAGTTCTTGTAAACTACCTGCTACATATTCCTGTAACCAGGAAATGCCCATGGGGCTTTGGTAAAAGTAATACAACGAAATGGCTGAGAGCGCAGCTGTCATGAACACATATACATACTGAAAGCCAAAAAGCTGCAAGAAATGAACCGAACTACCGCGATTTTTACCCACAAATAAACGCGCAAGAAGAACTTGTCCAATTAATAAAAACACATAATTAGGAGCCTTCTTTCCGCCTAACGGAATGATTCCATTTGCCTGAAAAACGTAACTATATAGTAGTAATAAAAGCAACGTCATCAACGAAACTAGGGTTAGGCGCGGTAATTGAGCAATAAAATTTTTCATGCTAATTTTTTGTCAATGTCGCACCTTGCAAGACATACTGAATTTGATGGGCAAATTGATGACCTAAGAAACAGCTGTTTTTCGATTTACTCTTGATCATCGATTCTGCATACGCTGCTTGTATTGCTTCCACATAAACGAATCCTTTACAAGCTGACCCAACGGTTAATTCCGGCAGTTGAACTCCCAGTAAGTGGGCAGGACGGACAGTAACATAATCAGCCGCTTGCTTCAATTTACGTGCATCCGCTGCTTGCATAAAGGCTACAAACAAGGTTTCTAAGCCAATGGTCCCAAAAGCGGCATGATCAAACTCAACCGCCTTTGATTCAAATTCGATCGGATGATGATCGGAAACTACCGCATCGATCACACCTGTTTTCAAACCATCCCACAAAGCTTCCCGATCTGTTTCCGCTCTAAATGGAGGGAAAACTTTAAAATGCGTATCAAAATCAGCGACAGCTTCTTCAGTGAAAACCAATTGATGAACCGCCACATCAGCAGTCACAGGTAATCCTTCTGCTTTTGCAGCCCGAATTAAATCCACCGACTCAGCTGAAGAAAGACAGGCAAAATGCAATCTAAATCCAGCAGAGGTTTGGCCAAAGGCATTCGCGCGTACATAGCGCAATAAATCTAAATCCCGTTTGATACTTAAGGTTTCCGCTAACACGGGAATCCCTTTCATGCCTTGCAGCGTCGACTGCAATCCTTCGTGAATCTGCCCATATAAGGACAAGGATTCCGTATCTGGCCGAGAGACAATCGTGACAGGTAAGGTCTGTAGATACTGTAAACATTTACCCATAAAGTCCACATGTTGGAGTGATCCGGCTCCATGACCGAACCAGTTGGCACCGGCTTGGTGCAAGTCCAACAACTCAGCAAAATTCTCCCCTTTATTATCAACTGTCAAAGGCGCCATCGCCTGGAACCCTTTTTGGATGATAAACTGAATCGATTCTGCAGTTTGGGCTACCGGCTCGCCAGTTGGCAATAATAGCATATCCAACACCCCACCTTGCAAAGCGGCTGCGCGCAAACTAAACCAATCCTCTCGGAATTCGCCACCAGGTAAGGTATGATGCACCCGTAAATCTACGACGGAGGGAGACCAAGAAGCGTTCGCTTCTTCAATCACGACATCAGCTTTTGCTTGAATACTTGGAGCGATTTCGATCCATTGGCCAGCTTCGGCTAATAGATCAACGCGCTTCCCGAAGTATTCGGACCGGCTATCTTGAACGGTAACTTGCTTAATTAATATCCGCATGTTATTTCTATACTAAAAAAAAACCCTGAATATCAGGGTTTTAAAAATCAATGTGCTACAAATGCTTGATAGGTTGCTACGTCCATTAAGGAATCTAAGTCACCTAAGTCGCTTGGTTTAATTTTAATGATCCAGCCAGCTCCGTAAGGATCCGAGTTAACTAACTCAGGGCTATTGTTTAGCGTTGTGTTAAATTCAACTACTTCACCTGCTACTGGAGAGAATAAGTCTGATACGGTTTTTACCGCTTCTACCGACCCGAAAACCGCGTCTTTAGCGACTGCCTTACCTACTGATTCCACTTCTACAAATACGATATCTCCCAATTCACCTTGTGCGAAATCCGTAATACCTACGATCGCAACATCTCCTTCTACTTTAATCCACTCGTGTTCTTGTGTGTACTTTAATTCTGATGGGAAATTCATATCTACTATTTTTTTGCTTGCAAAGGTCATTAAAATCACGCGTGATTGCAATAGTTTTTGCTAATTATTCACTCAAACTATATCGAACTTGGAAACCACCTGCCACCGTAGAACGGAAGAAAGCATTCGAAACCAATGGGTTATTCATCATTCGATCAAAATATGCCGTAACGGATAATTTATCACTCACCGCATAACTCAACTGTGGACGGAATTGGAAATTGATAAATCCTTGCGTCACAATGGTCTCGGCGTCCAACTTACGTTGTAAGGTCCGCGTATCGCGAATTGTCAAATTCATATTGAAGCGTAAATCATTCGGCAAACGAACCGCACGTCCATTTATCTTAAACGGTATCAACATATTCGCCCGCGTAAAACCAATGGAGAAGGTCAAATCTTTATTCGCTAACTCCGCCACTTGTGAATTAGCCAAATTCAATCCTACATTACGATCCTGATTGTATTCCAAACGTAAGCTCACCCGACTTTTCGTAATGGCGTTCACCCCGATCAACGGCGAGAATCGCTCCGTAAATGAAATCGTACTCATCACATAAACAGGAATCAAATTCTTGGTCACAGGATCGAAACGCGATGAGAGCGGATACAATAAACTGTTTAACGTTAAGTTTCGGAAGTCATTCTCAAACTGGCCATATTCCAATGAAGACACAAAATTACCCACACTATACGTACTAGAGTACATGTGTGTTATCGTGAATGAACTGAATTTCTTCGTGATCCATGGTAACAAGTTCATCCCATTATAGTCAACCTTCCAGTTAGGTAGCGGCAAATTATAGAAAGGTGAAAACTTAACTTTCTCCGCCGGAACCCCAGAATAAGCCGCAAAAAACGCTGGAATCAACACATCCTGCGAATTCTTATTATATGCTCCCCCCTCACCAAAGTTCGCGCGATTCAAACGTTCCAAGATCACTTGACGGTTCGTCCGGAACGATTCAAATACCGACTCTGAATTTTTAAAGGCCGTGACAAACGACAAGAAGGACATCGAATAATTACCCGATCGCAAGGGACTTTCACTTTTAAACGGTCCACCTAAAACAGATGGTCTAAAGAATTCTTGGTAATTATCGCCTTTGGTGTAATTACCATCCAAGGTCACACGGAAATCTTTCGTTGGCTCCAGCTGCGTCGTATACGTAAAACGTTGATTACGCAATTGCGTAAACGGAATGTTTTGATAGGTACTTTGTGAGAGCCAACCGTTTTCAGCGGCTTTAAAACGGATCCCATCACTTTGTCCACCACTAATAAAATCAAATCCTGGTGCCCCGAAATTACCATTCATGCCAAATAAACCTGGAGCCTTTAAGAAACCAGGCAAAGTGGTGGACTCATTAATCGAATAATTAACTTGAATACCGCGTAAGGTCAACAATAAACGCGTCACAGACCGCAAGGCATTTTTAGGAGCGATGTAAATATCATCCTCATCTCCTGGATTACGGGCCACATTTTTACTGTCAGACGAAGGCGTATTAGCCCAACGTAACGCACGAATCCGATTGTATAAAGACACAAAATCTACTTTTCCTGAAATGCCTCGTTCGCGTGTATTTTTAATAATGTCACCAAACGCAATGCCATCATCATCGCTGATATTCAAGGAGTTAGCATAGTAATTATACCCCACACGATGCGTGTAATCCGCATTCATCCAGTCCGTTAATGGCAATTTTTGCAATGGCAATCGCCAAATCATTCCTGCTTGTTGGTCAAACTCCTTCGCCCGGCCAAACGATTTGATATTCGAAACAACATAATCTTGATATCCTGGCTCAATTAGATCACCCAGAGGTTCATCAATAATCGCATTGACACGCGTATTGTAATTCAAGACCATACTCTTCGTCAAATTCCAGTTCACCGCGTACTGTCGGTTAAAAAACCAATATTTTTCAAACAATGGCGTCACACCCAGCGTAGAGAAATCTGAATTACGCAACTGTGTTTTAATGAACGAGCGATCCATTTCCGCACGCACGGCAATGGACGACGGAATCAAATTGACATTAAAATCTTTCAATAGACTTAACCATTGCGAATTCCAATTTGTCTTCGCAAAGGGTTCCCAGAAAATCGAATTTGCCGCATAGGTGTACTGCACACTCCCCCGCTGGCTTAGTTGGCGATATGCATCAATCAACGTACTCGAACGAATCATTTCAGAATGCGCATACGAGAATGAGAAATTTGAGAAATCCCATAAGTACGCATGCTTAGCTAAAGAAGAGCGTACTTTACGGACATTCGTAAAGTTGAAGCCCTGCCGCGTTGACCGATCTTCCACCATCCGCATATATTCGTCATTGACTGGCTTGGCCGATAAAAATACATCGGGATCAAGCGGATCAAATTGCGGTGAAATCGTCCGATTATCATACGTGACAAAGAATGGAATTCGGAAACCCCAATTCGCCGGTAACAACTTATCTAAGTTCAAATTAGCCGTGATGCCATACTCCAGCATGTTATCACGCGAACGCTCAGATATCTTCGATTGAACCCCACCAAAACCATAATTCTTAAAGGCGCCATTAAAGGTTACTTGACCTAAATCGGCCAATTTAACAGCCATCTTACCCAACGCCGCGGAACCAGAAGTTTGATCAAAACCCGACGCACGCAATTCATTCACCCAAATACAGAAGGACTTATTTTGTGTATTCTCACTTGGATTACGCACCCCGATCATTAAGGTCATGCTTGCACTCTGATCAGGCCGACCCATCACCGTAATCTTATATTTCTTTCCGGTGGAGCTTGTCATGATCATACTGAATCGCTTGTCTAATGACTTTCCTAATCGGTCACGCTCAATTTTAACTTGCTTCAACAAATCAAATTCTACATCAAATTCATTCTCTGCCGGCCATATTTCTACATCTAAACTTTGGCCCTTCTGCGTTTGAACTAATCCCGCATTCTCCACCTCATAGTAGTTATCCGTCAAATCAGTTCCTATCCGCATAAATGCAGCCACATTCCCCACGTTCGCATCCTGACTTTGCATCGATACAAACATGCGCAAGCGCTTGTAGTTGATGAAGTCAAACATCGTATTTTTAAACACCCCACGCGCATCACCCGGACGAAGATTATCGACACATAAACTCATCGACTGTTCATTCAAACGGGCATTGTTAATCGTGGTCACATCCTGATCACGGACAAATCCTGGAGGCACGACATACGGAACCGTGTTATTGCCTTTCGCTGCTGGACCATTTTCCTCAATATTTACGCTCGTGACACGTAATTCGGTACCTGGAGTTTCCGGAATATCTTGTCCATTGCGTTGATCTAATTGGCCTATAAACTTCCGATAGGAATAGCCCGACAACTGTAATTGGGCAAATCGAAGGACCACAGGCTCCTCAAATTCCTTCATCATCATCCGGAAGAAACGAATGGATTTGAAACCTGTAATGCCATTGATGGCTTTATATTTATTCTTGTCCTTGATAGGAATACGGAATAAAAACCAGTCGACGCCGCCTTCATTGATTTTATCGACGATGAAGTTTTGGCCCACTTGCATGCCTTTTTTCAAGTCAACTTCATATTCAAAATACGATTCCACTTCATTGATCGTATTGTCATTATTCAAATCCTCGCGATCAGGCATCATGCTATTCGCTTCGGTGATAATCGCGTTGGTTGGGTTATCCGTATTCGGCGAATTATTCTCTAAGCCCATATACTGTTTATAGCGCTGAATGACACTTGGCGTGGTATTAAAATCCTCACTCAAATAATGGACAAAATCATCACCAGCCGGATCTTTTTGAATGGCTGCCAATGCGGCACTATTGGTCACGCGGGTACGCGTCTGATTTAAATAATTAGCAAAATAAGTTGTTTCAGACAGATTGCTCGCCTCGGTAGTCACGTTTGGCAAACCATCTAAACCTACATCCTGCTGCGCTCTTCCCCCCTGATTATCAAAGGCATTGATAACAAACTGGCGTTTAGGCGCAATACCATAATTTGTTTTCTCCACGTTACCACGCGTAGGATCCACAATCTTTTCCCCTGCAGGGATACCATTTTCGAAATTAGAATACCCATCGGGTACAAAATCTTCCGACACGTCACCTAGGTGGAATACCAATTTTCCCCCTTTCGTATTATTCTTATTGAAGATACCGTCACGTACTTTTCCCACTTCGCCCTCAACAAATGGATTCATTAACCAGAACTCAATTTGTTCCACATTCGCATTATCAAAATCGGTATCCGCCAAAATTGCGCGTGTAATCGCGCCAAAATTCGTTTTCGGATTGAGTAATAAGCCTTCCGCAGATAGATTAGGATTGAAGTTATAAATACCACGCTCAGACGGAAAATAAGCCACATCTAGCACGCCAATGGGCAAATTGGTAATGTTATTGGCAAAATCTTTATTCGGGAATAAGCCCCTTGGCGTAACCACACGCTCATAGGCATAGGCATTAATTTCGGATGCATCCAGTCCCGGGACATCCAGCGCAAAACCGCCTTGACCATATAAACTGGCATCTACGGTATAGGCTGAAATCTTCGCCCGCTTAAAATTAGACGCCAAATCACGCGGATTCGTACCAGCTGAAAAATCGGCAGGAACCGCGGCAGGCTTCCACATGGTTGGCTGACTACTCATGGAATAAACCACACGAGCCGACTCAAAATCATCGATAAACGCATTTCCTTGTACACGTTCATTGACATTAGGAAGTAATTTGGCCGCTTCACCCTGAAAATCTATGACTGAGGTTTCCTTAGTCGAAATGAAAGGTAGCGCATCCAACATACGCGTAAGGCCATTTGATTTCTTCAGTAGAGATACGTCAAAACCCAGTAAGGTATTGTTGACAGGCTCATTCCCTATCGCCACCCGACGTAAAAAAGCGGGAGGAGTTTCACTCATCCGCTGAACCGTCGCACCTAAATGAATATCTTGACCTAAATTATAATCAAGTCTTGTTCCGAGTAAGGAACGCACCTGATTCGTAAACAAATCCGGTTTTTCATAGCAAACCTTTAATTCACGACCCGAATTAAAGACTCCCTCATTCATGATTTTTACTTTACCAGACTGTCCTTCAACAATAAAATCTGATCCAGGGCTAAGTAATTGACCACCCGCAGAAACAGTCACGGATTTAGGCTCCACACCAAAAGGTAAATTAATATCTCCACCTACGCCTGATTGAAATGATCCCTTCAAAAAGAATTTATTCTTCGTGGCCAGTTGCTGTGCGTCTGTTTGCGTCTTTTTATATAGATCTGAAAAGATGTATTTGTCCAACAAGCCAGGTTCCGATTTGAATTTCTCCGCTAAACTTGAACCAAATGGCTCTAATACGGGGAAGATAATTCGGCCATTTTTCGAGTCAATGGTGATGTCCTCCACATAATCGAAATTACCATCGGGCTGTGGATCGCCCGCAAAGTTTAACTTGTCAAGGCCTAATAACTTCACATACGGCGTATCCTTAATTTGGGGTCCTCCCTCAATGACGTTTGAATTATCGATACCGGTGGCATCATCTTTGTAAACGATACGCAGCTGAAAATTCTGTTTGGACAAAGCCGTCGTATTCAACGTGTAAATGTTTTTCATCATCAAATCCCACATCGGATGCTCCAAGTGATTACGGACCGTAGAAGATTTCAACATCTTTAAGATCAAAACCTCATTATCTTGACGCATTTGATAATCTTCCGTGAGCTCCCCTACTTTGTAGCGACGGCCATTTAAAGTGTATTCATACGCCACCGCAAGTACTTCATCATTACGCAAGGGCGCAACCAACGAAATATATCCAAGCTGCGAATTAAATTTAAACTCACGTTCATTGAGGCGTTTGGCACCTTTCAACATATCAAAATCAGTACCACGCGTCATGGCGTATGAAGATTCTAATTCAAAAGATGCTTGGTCCGACCGACGAATTTGCGCGTCATTCGTTAATCTTTGAAACAAGGTATTCGCACTGTTATCGACAAAACCATTTCCCGGATTTACCTGAACTCGTGGGTTATAGGGCTTAGGTTCTGCCAAATCGCTCAAAGCCACCAAATTCCGCAAGGTCTCTGTGCTCTGTGTCCGGTTCGTCACATATACTTCCACCCGCGTAATCGTCACGCCACTGGTGATAACGGGCATGTTACGTAAGGCACGTTCGTAATTATTTCTAAAGTAGGTCGACAAGAAGAAATGCCGATTTTCATCGTACTGATCCGCTCGAATTTCAAAAGAACGACCTTGTGTTCCCCCTTTCAACGTGATACAATCCTGCTTAGAACGCTGCTGTGCCGCCACGACCGTCACATCCAAATTCCCAAAACGCATCAATGTCTTTAAACCAAACAAGTTCTGAACACCCGGAATCAATTGAGAATTCAACGTCCAGGATGTATTACCTGCCTCAATATTTTGCAGAATATCTTCTTCTTGCGTCTTCCAATTCAACTTAAGTTGATTCTGGAAATTAAAACTCGCCTTCGTATCGAAGTTGGTATTCAAATTCAACTTATCCCCGATCTTCCCTTGAAAGTTGATTTGCGCCTGCTCATTGAAAAACAAATTACCCACATAGCGCAACTGAACAGGGATGGAAGGATTGTCAACAAACTGACCCATATAACCGATGTCCAACAATAAACTCCCGTTTGGCTTAAAGTAAATTTCGGATCCCCCGAAAATCCGATCAATCGAAGGGGGTAATTCTATTTTAGGAAAAAGACCACGGCTTTGCATGGAATTATTACCATCGATGCCTTTGGCATAATCAGTCCAAAAACTACGATTCACCTGTGTATTTTGACGCTGGTAATAATTTTCAAGTGAGAATGTACGCGTTGGATTTACATCGTAAGTACCAACCTGATCCTTCTGAACAATTTGACCATTCGTAATTTGAGTGGAAGTTTTTGCCCCTTTAACGGAATAAATAGAAAATGGGGATTGCTTCTTTGAGGTACTCACACCTGAAAATGGTGCCTTTTTGAGCTGATAACGTGGTTTCCGACCACTTTTTTGTAAAATCTTACTCGAATCAATCGCTAATTCTTGTGCGACTAGTTGGCCAGAAAAACATAGTCCCATCACCACCAGAATCTGCTGGGCTTTTGAAATCCAATGTTGTCTATGACTAATTTGCACGAATCTATTTAAATACGATTAACGTAATGCAAGCTTAATTAATTGCTCTATGGTTGCATCTGGATTTGCTTTTAATAGCTGATCCAAACTTTTCTCTGCTGCCACGCGCGGTAATCCCAGGGTAACCAATGCGGCTAAAGCCTCATGTTTCACTCCAAAACTCTTATCATGCGAAGCCGCTCCAGCTTCTACAAACAAGGTATCCTTCTTACATTTATCCTTTAATTCAAGAATAACCCGTTGGGCCGTCTTCGAACCAATCCCCTTAATCGACTGTATCAATCCGATATTTTCATTCATAATGGCCGAACGAATTTCTCCTGAAGAAAATGACGACAGCATCACTAAAGCCGTACTCAAACCAATACCCGAAACACTGATCAAGTCCAAAAACAGGTATTTCTCATCCATGGTATGAAAACCTACCAACGTATGTGAGTCCTCCTTTATTTGAAGGTGGGTGAACAATTGACAAAGCTCGGTGCCATCGGCTAAGGCATCATAGGTTTGCAATGAGATCTTAACTTCATAACCCACACCTTGCACATCGATGATGACATGCGTCCGGTCTTTGTGCGCCAGTTTACCTTTTAAATAAGCGATCATATTAGGAAATTCGTAAACGCATTCCCGGGCGCAAAATAGCCTTAGAACGCAAATGGTTTAACTTCTTTAATTTCTCCACGGTCAACCCGTTGTGCTTTTCAGCGATATCAGACAAGGTATCACCTGACCGAACTTTGTAATAGCGTGTGTATCTTTTTGTTGGCAATTTCTTCGTCGTAACTTCAGCCACATTCGCCTGCTTAGTTGAATCAATCAATGCCAAATTCAATTTTTCGCGAACACGAGCATAATAAACTAAGTGTTTACCTTTCTTTAAGCGATTGGAACGAAGGCGATTAATCCGTTTTAGTTCAGACGCAGATACACCCACGATGCGCGCAATGTCAAACACATCTTGCCCACGCTTCACCTTGATGGTCTTTTTAACTAAGCGATCGACGAACTGAAATGCCAAGCTATCCGAACGACTCATAAAACTAGCTGAGTCTAAAATGGCCGACCGGTTGGCTTGGAAAAAGGCGTACTTATTTTTAGGAATACGGATGACAATTTTCTTCACATCCGCGGGTAATACAGCCCCTAATACATGTGGATTGAGTACACGAAATGTATCATTGGAGATGGTAGCGAGACGATTCATCAGCGCCAAATTCAAATAACCTTTTACATGAACCGTGTCGGATGGAATGACTTGATGGTATTTTTCGGCATGAATTGCGTGATCGCTGTTGAAGTTCATCATGTAGGTCATGGCAATAAATTGCGGAACATACGCACGGGTTTGCTTAGGCAAACAGGCATAAATTCCCCAAAAATCACTCTTCCCACACTTACGAATAGCTCGTTTAACATTACCAGGACCCGTATTATAGGCCGCTAAGGCTAAATGCCAATCGCCAAAAATCCGGTATAATTGACCCAAGTATTTACACGCTGCCTCGGTCGCCCTTTCTACATCAAAGCGTTCATCCACGAAAGAGTCAACGCGCATGCCAAAATCACCGCGAGCAGTATAGGGCATGAATTGCCATAATCCACCAGCTCCCTTATTTGACAATGCCTTAGGTTCTAAACCTGATTCAATCAATGACAAGTATTTTAGCTCATCAGGCAGATTATACTGTTTGAGGTATTTCTCATACACAGGAAAATACGTATCCCGCTTTTCGAGCATCCGTTGGGTAAACTCCGCCTTCTTAAACGCAAAATATTCAACAAACTGATGCGTTTGAAGATTGTAATTCAAAGGGATTCGTTGTTGCAAACCGGCCAAACGCTTTTGAACCAGTTGCGGATCAATCATAAATCCAGTGGGCAGACCTTGTTCTACATTGGCCAAAGAGTCCACAAAATTTAATTCATCCTCTGGAAAATACGATTTACCGGCTGGTCCTTCGGGAAGATTTGGTGTAGAGGCGGTTATCTGCGCCGACAAATGCAGTGAGCAAAGGCAAAACAATAAGATAAAACCTAGCTGCTTCATACGTCTTGCATTGTTTTGGCCAAATTCAATAAACCAGCTTCGTCAAATGGACGTCCCATTACTTGAAAGCCCATCGGTAAGTGATTCGAATCCTCACCCATCGGGATAGATAAAGCAGGTAAACCTGTCACGTTCGCTTGAACAGTAAACAAATCACCCAAATACATTTGCAAAGGATCCAATGTTTTTTCTCCAATACGGTATGCCGTAGATGAAGTCGTTGGCGAAATAATATAATCCGCATCCGCTAAGATTGCCATGGTACGTTCTTGGATCAGTCGGCGTACCTGTTGCGCCTTCGTGTAATACGCATCATAATAATCCGCACTCAATACAAACGTACCCAACATAATACGTCGTTTAACCTCTTCGCCAAAACCTTCCTCACGTGTCTTTTTATACAAGTCCATTAGGTCTTTGGGATTTTCAGTACGGTGACCAAATTTCACACCGTCGAATCGAGCTAGATTGGAGCTGGCTTCAGCGGTTGTCAACACATAATACGTGGGCAACATCTGATCTATATACGGAAAATCAACGCTAACAACCTCAATACCAGATGCTTTCAAGTGCTCCACACGTGCAAAAAATGCATCACGTATGTCGGCCTGCAGACTTGGATGCTCCACAATTTCTTTAATGTAAGCCACACGCTTTTTTGGCTGGTAAGCGACTGAAGGCGCTTCTGTCAACGTACTATCGTAGCCATCTTGCCCTTCGATGCAGTTTAAAACCAGCGCTAAATCTTCCACATGATGAGCCATAGGTCCAATCGAATCAAAAGAGGAAGCATAAGCAATAAGTCCCCAGCGAGACACGCGGCCGTAGGTAGGCTTCAAGCCCATAATACCACAAAAAGCGGCAGGCATCCGAATGGAACCACCTGTATCGGTACCTAATGAAACCTGGCACATACCCGCTTGCACGGCTACGGCTGAACCACCTGAACTTCCACCAGCGACATGCTCGGTATTTGCAAAATTTAACGTAGGCCCGAAAGAAGAGTTTTCATTCGTGGATCCCATCCCAAACTCGTCACAGTTTTGGCGGCCAATGATAATCGCATCTGCATCCAAAAGACGCTGTACGGCGGTGGCTGAAAAAGTAGATTTAAACCCGTTTAGAATTTGACTTCCTGCTTGTGAACCATGAGATTCGTAGCAAAGCAAATCTTTGATACCTACAACTAAGCCGGCTAAAGGACCTGCTTGTCCGGAGGCGATTTTCTGATCGATTGCCTGAGCACGCGCTAAAGCCTCTTCTCGGTAAACAGCTAAAAAGGCGTTCAATTGCTCATTATGCGCATCTATTTGCGCTAAATGATATTGAACTAAGCCCACGCACGATTGCTCGCCTGCATGTAACTGCCTACGTATTTCCGAATAAGGGAGGGGCAATTGATTCATTAAAAAAGGGGATTCATTAAAACACAAAAGCATAGTTGGCGTAAACACCAACTATGCATTTTTCAAACTAAAATTCGAAAGATTACTTTTTCGTTTCGTCTAGTTCTTTATTGATTTGATCTTTTACTTCGTTCTTAGCATCTTGGAATTCGCGAATACCTTTTCCAAGTCCACGCATTAATTCAGGTAATTTTTTACCTCCAAAAAACAAAAGAATGGCTAAACCGATTAGCAATAATTCACCACCACCTAAACCATTCAAAAACAATAATATACTTGAGATGTTCATTTTGTCAATTTTTTAATTTTGTAAATATATTCAATAGTCATTAAAAATCCTTAATTAAGGCTCAAACATTCGCATGTTTTTCAAATTCATCTAACTCATGTTTAATCGATTTTCCTACCCATAAAACAAGCGCTAAATCGTCTGTAAATCCGATTAACGGAAGTACGTCAGGAATAAAATCAAAGGGGGAAACAAAGTAGAATAAAACAGCTACTATTTTGACTAACGTAACGGCAGGCAATTTCTTGTATCTACCCTGCAAATAAGCTTTAATCATTTCGCTGAACAACAACACATAGTGATTTAACAATCGAACGACGGTCAAATTACTTTGAGCCGCTAATTCACTGACTTTCTTCAGTGAGTGTTGAACAATACGTAACAAACCCATTTTATCATTTGCCATGACAGATTCGGCTTTGACCATTGCCTTTTCAAAAAAGGGAGATGAGACAATACGGTCGATTAAATTGGCTTGTTTTGACATAATCTTTATTTAATCCTTAAATATACTAAAATCAACTAAAAAATGACGCGGCTCTATCCTTAATTCGATTCATTTTAAAAATTGATTCGATAATTGGCGATTATGTCTTATTTTTGCGCTGTTTTTGAATCAATCTTTCCTAAATATAAACACAATGAAAATCACCGTAGTAGGAGCTGGTGCCGTAGGGGCAACTTGCGCTGACAACATCGCTAGAAAAGAATTAGCAGATGAATTAGTATTATTAGACATCAAAGAAGGTATTGCGGAAGGCAAAACCCTTGACATGTTTCAAACTGCTTCGTTATTCGGTTTCGATACCAAGCTAGTAGGTTCAACCAATGATTATTCAAAAACAGCTAATTCCGATGTAGTTGTGATTACTTCAGGTTTACCACGTAAGCCAGGCATGACGCGCGAAGAGTTAATTGGCGTGAATGCAGGGATCGTAAAAAGTGTGGTTGAAAACATTTTAAAATTCTCTAAAAATCCAATCATTGTGATCATTTCGAATCCGATGGATACGATGACCTATTTGGCGAAATCAGTAGCTGGATTGGATAAACACCGCATTATCGGTATGGGCGGAACATTAGACTCAGCTCGTTTCAAATGCTATTTAGCGAAAGCGATGGACGTTTCCATCAACGATATCCACGGAACGGTAATCGGCGGACACGGAGATACAACGATGATTCCAATGAAGCGTTTAGCGACCTACAATGGTGTTCCAGTAAGCCAATTCTTAGATGCAGAAACGTTAGATAAAGTAGCTGCTGACACGATGGTGGGTGGTGCAACACTAACAGGTTTATTAGGAACTTCTGCTTGGTATGCTCCTGGTGCTGCTGGTGCTGCTTTAGTTGAGGCAATCGTGCGTGATGAGAAAAAAATCATGGCATGCTGCGTATCACTGGAAGGCGAATATGGCCAATCAGACATTTGCTTAGGCGTACCTGTCGTACTAGGTAAAAACGGATGGGAGAAAATCGTTGATTATAAATTAACTGAAGAAGAGCAAGCTGCTTTCAACAAGTCGGCTGAAGCTGTTCGTAATATGAATTCAGTATTAGCGACTTTGTCTATCTAATCTAGAATTAATTGAAGTAAAAAGGCCATTTGTCAACCGACAGATGGCCTTTTTCTATTTAGAGCGGATGGCAATAACGGGGTCCATCTTAGCAGCTACCCAAGCTGGAATGATACCTGATAAAATCCCGATAAAACTAGAGATCAATAATCCCGTGAAGATATTTCCTGCAGTTAATGTTAGCGGTAATGCATCTTGTGGAATGTAGGTAATGCCTACGACCAACCCAATACCTACTAAGCCCCCTATCAAACTTAAAAATACAGCCTCAAACAAAAATTGAAATAAGATAAAGTAGTTCTTCGCACCTAAGGATTTCTGAATACCAATGATATTGGTACGCTCTTTAACGGATACAAACATGATATTGGCAATACCAAAACCACCTACCAACAATGAAAATCCAGCAATCAATGCACCAGCAATATTCAAGGCCGCAAAGATTCCGTCAAAGAATTGATTTAAACCATCCAAACGATTCACCGTAAAACTATCTTCCTGCTTTGGTTTAATAGAACGCAAACTGCGCATCATTCCGGTAACCTCCCCTTCCAATTCTACTTGGCCAATATCCGAATCAAACGCCTTAATCGCGATATCCGGAGCGGGCTTATCCTTTTGAAAAATAGCAGAGAACGTTGTATACGGAATAATTACCTTTTCATCTGGTGTTCCCCCAAAACTCAACATGTCATTTCCTTTTTTCTCAATAACTCCGATCACCGAAAATTTAATGCCATTAATTTTAATGATTTCACCTACAGCAGATTTCCCATCAATCAGCGCTTCAGCGACTTTAGCTCCGATAATACACACATAGATTCCATTATCAGATTCAATCGGGAGAAAATAACGGCCATCGGCAATGGGCGTACTCGTAATTTGATTATACTCATAACTCGCCCCAGTCAAATTCGCATCAATACTATTGCTTCCTCGAGAAATAGAGGCATTCCGACCGCCATCAATCACGGCTACCGCTTGAGCTGTTTTTAGGTTTTCTTTCAAATACCGATATTCGGTATACTTCATTTCAGGACGATTCAGGTACTTCCACCACGGATAATTATTGGCCATGACCCAAGGCCATTTGCCTACATACATAACACCTGAACCTGCAAATGAATCGATTTCGTTACGAATTTTACCTTTCAACGAATCTACTGCGGTAAATACAGCGACGATAGCGAAAATACCTACGCTCACGCCTAGTAGCGACAAGGTGGTACGTAATAAATTTGAGCGCAATGCTTGATAAGCAAATACTAAACTCTCAAAAACTTGACGAAGAAAGATCATATAAAAAAATAGATGTCGAATTTACTAGTTAAATGTCAAAGTTCTAGATGCGAAAGGATGAATAGAAAATATAAACTTTTGAATGGTCATATGGCATTAAGATTGGATTTCGTAAATTTAAAATTCAATTGCGTAAATCATGCCTTGGAGTAAACACGAAGCCGAAAATCTAGCCATTCATTTTGAAGGAGAATTGTTTTTCAAAAACAACCTTCAATCTGATCTAACTAGAAAGATTTATGCCACTGACGCATCTGTTTACGAGGTTCAGCCCTTAGCTGTCGCCAAACCTGCCAGTGCCAAAGACATCAAGCGACTCATTCAATTCGCTGAAAAACACAGAACAAGTATCATTCCGCGCGGCGCAGGTACTTCCTTAGCCGGCCAAGTAGTAGGTGAAGGGATCGTGATGGAAGTGGGAGCTCCGCTATCCAAAATTGTCCAATTAAATAAGAAAGAAAAATCTGCCTGGATCGAACCCGGAATTATTCGCGATGATCTGAATAAGCAAATGGAGCCATCCGGATTATTTTTCGGACCAGAAACTTCCACAGCTAATCGTGCTTTATTAGGTGGAATGCTAGGTAATAACTCCTGCGGTTTACATTCCATCGTTTGGGGCAATGTGCGTGATCATTTGTTGGAAACACGTGCTATTCTCGCCGACGGGTCTGAAATGCACACCCATCCGCTGACTAATGAAGAGTTTTATAAAAAAACAGCCCTTACAAATCTAGAAGGTAAAATTTACCGCGAGATTCATCGGATGCTGAATAATCCAGAAGTCCAAGAACTCATCAGAGCGAAATTCCCGAACCCAGCCATTACCCGCAGAAATACCGGATATGCATTGGATGCACTGATTGACATGCAGCCTTTTAATCCGGCTGGCCAACCATTCAACTTATCCGCTTTGTTAGCCGGTTCGGAGGGAACATTGGCCGTGGTGCATAGTATGAAAATCAACTTACTCGATCAACCGAGTAAGGAAGTTGGCCTTATCTGCATTCATTGTCACACCCTGCAAGAATCGCTGCAAGCGAATATTGTAGCCCTTTCGTGCAAGCCAACTGCCTCAGAATTGGTGGATAGCTTTATACTTTCCTTTACGGAAAACCATCCCAATTTTATCGAAGACCGGATCTTTATTGAAGGTAAACCAGAAGCCATTTTGATGGTGGAATTCCGTGCCGAAACTGCTGAATTAGTGCAAGAAAAAGTAGCTAACTGCATTCAAAAATTACAAGACGCTTCACTAGGTTATGCGTACCCAACGCTATATAATGAAGCAATCACCAAAGGCTGGGATATCCGAAAAGCGGGCCTTGGGTTAATTCGCAATTTGCCAGGGAAAAAACAACCCGTTAATCTCATAGAAGATTGCGCAGTAGCACCAGTAGATTTACCAGCGTATGTGGCTGACATTCAAGCTTTATTAGCCAAAAACAATATTCAAGCTGCCTATTATGCTCACGCAGGTGCTGGAGAATTGCATATTGAACCCTTTTTAGATATCCATACGCCAGAAGGTAAATCCTTATTTAGGTCGCTTTTAACTGAAACTGTTGAGATTCTGAAAAAGTACCAAGGATCATTGAGCGGGGAACATGGAGACGGAAGGCTGCGCGGCGAATTTATTCCTGCCTTAATGGGCAAAGAAGTATATGCCTTGTTTCAAGAAATCAAGCACGTTTTTGACCCACACAACCTCTTAAATCCAGGTAAAATTGTCAATACACCTCCGATGGACGAAGCATTTCGGCCACGTGTAAACGAGACAAATACGTCCCATTTCTTTCATTATGGCGAATTAACTGGTCCTTTAGCGTTAGCCGAAAAATGTTCTGGTTCAGGCGATTGCAAGAAATCTGCATTGAGCGGCGGAACCATGTGTCCGAGCTTCATGGCGACACATGATGAAAAAGATAGTACCCGCGCACGCGCGAACATGCTGCGTCAATTAATCACCTCAGAAGGTGATCAAGCCTATAATAATCCTGAATTACTCGAGGTCTTAGACTTGTGCCTCTCATGTAAAGGTTGCCAAACTGAATGTCCTTCAGGCGTCGACATGAGTAAACTGAAAGCGGAGACGCTGCAGCAGCATTACCTCCAAAAAGGCACTCCTTTGCGCACCCAATTAATTGGCCATTTTCCAAAGCTCCAGGCACTTGCCAGTTATGTAGCTCCGATATACAATATGCTCGTCGCATTTCCTGGAACGAGTATAATCATCAAAACACTGATGGGTTTCTCTTCGAATCGCAGTATACCTGAAGTCCATTTTACCTCACTTGAAAGTTGGTTTAAACGCTACAGTAAACGCGTCAATCAAAACGACTTAAAACACGGACAGGTGTATCTATTTGCGGATGAATTCACCAACTACAACGATGTGGAGCTGGGCAAAAAAACAATCCTACTCTTAAATGAACTAGGATATGGCGTTGAAATTCCTACTCAAATCATTAGTGGACGTAGTTATATTTCGAAAGGCTTGTTGGCCATCGCCCAAAAGCTTGCCAACTCAAACGTCCAGAAACTCGCACCCATCGTATCCGAAGAAAAACCATTAATCGGGATAGAACCAAGTGCTTTATTGAGCTTCCGAGATGAGATTCCAACTTTGGTGTCCGCCGATTTACGGGAACAAGCCAATTCACTAAAGAAAAATTGCCTACTAATCGATGAATTTTTAGCACAAGAAATCAAGGCGAAACGAATTGCAAAAGATGCATTTACAGCCATAAATCAGAAAATTATCTTGCATGGTCACTGCCATCAAAAATCCATTGCTGGAATAAGTAGCACCCGACAAGTCTTAAGTTTTCCTGAAAATTACGAGGTAGAATTATTGCCTACGGGATGCTGTGGCATGGCTGGATCATTTGGCTATGAAAAAAAGCATTATGAATTATCCCAGCAAATCGCCAAGTTGGTATTATTCCCTCGCCTACTCAGCACTAAAAACAGTACCATTATCGCTAGTAATGGCACTTCATGCCGGCATCAGATAAAAGATGGCATCGATAAAGAAGGCTTTCACCTAGCCGAAATTATGTACAATGCCTTAGCCCAAAAATCAATCAAGCCATGATCCAATTTAACATATCCATCTTTGTAGAAAATGCCATTGAAGCACAAGCAGTGAAAGCATTGACACAACATATCATTCCTGAATTAAATGCTTGGGATTTTATCGAAAAAGCACATGCTTTCGAGATAAGTTCACATCAAGAACCCGACTCCAAAGGATTTTCCATCCAATGTTTAATTCCAGTAACGGAAGAGCGACGCAAAGAGGCCATCGAAACACTTATTTCGGAGTTCTTTTTACAAGAATTCCCGAATCAATTCGTGTATTTCCCGAGCCAATTAAAGCGTATTTAAGTCCATTGAATAGGACTATTAGCTAAGAAATCGTTTGCTTTAGAAAAGGGTTTTGAACCGAACCAACCGCCTCGATTGGCCGAAAGTGGAGAGGGATGAGCCGAGCGAATGACGAGGTGTTTTG
>CAIUGL010000054.1 GCA_903898715.1 uncultured Cytophagaceae bacterium | reverse complement strand
TACGCCACCGCAGTGGATGCAAAGTCGGCCAAAAACGCAGGTTCTTCCTTCGCAGGAATCGCTACCGCAATTGGATTAGTACCCAATAATTTTTCTTTTGAAAACGTAGGCGTGACTAATGGGGCTGCATGTGTCATGGCCCAACCAATCATTTGTTGGGGCACCGCCTTCATCGCATGATACCCAGCAATCCCAAAATGATTTGAATTTTGAACAGCAACCCATCCCGTTCCCGCGATAGCCGCTTTTTCACAAGCTATTTCCATCGCTTTGGGGGCGACAACTAATCCTAACCCACGATCACCATCTAATAAAGCAGTTGAAGGTGACTCATGTAGAATTTTAATGTTGGGTTTGGTGTTTAGTCGGCCATGATCGAATAATCGAACATATCCAGCTAATCGAGCTACCCCATGGGAATCAATTCCTCGAGCATCCGCAGACACTAATACATCGGCGGCTAATTCAGCATCTGCATCAGAACAACCAATGGCTGTAAAGACAGAAATGACGAATTGCTTTAACTGAAAAAAATCTGCTTGCATGGATAAAATAAACGACAAAGATAAAAATAAGAATTGGGAAAAATTATGCAATTTTGAGCAAAATCATCAACAAATGACAATCATAAATTCGATTTGGTTCTGGATCGTTTGTATCCTAGTAGTAGTAATTATTCGAGATGTATTTATTCAGAAGAAACACACCATCTCACACAATTTTCCCTTAGTAGGTCATTTAAGGTATTGGTTAGAGCAAATTGGCCCAGAATTAAGGCAGTATATTGTTGCCAATAACCGCGAGGAGCTTCCCTTTAATCGACAAGAAAGATCTTGGATCTATGCTTCTTCGAAAAGAGAAAACAACCTACAGGGTTTTGGTACAGACCAAGATTTTAATGCCCCGGGTTACATCTTCATCAAGAATGCCATGATGGGCTATAATGCTCCTGCAGACCATTTTTCAAGAAAGAATCCAGGGGCAGTACCTGCCAATAAAGTCATCGGACTACACCATAAGCGAGCAAAACCGTACCGTCCTTATTCTATAGTCAATATTTCTGGGATGAGTTTTGGCTCGTTATCAGCTAAAGCTATTGAATCCCTCAATATTGGAGCCAAACTTGCCGGCTGTTTTCATAATACCGGAGAAGGTTCGCTATCGCCATATCATCAAATGGGTGCTGATGTGGTTTTAAACATCGGAACAGCCTATTTTGGTGTTAGAGAATTAGACGGTTCATTTTCGATGGATAAATTGGGTCAAAAGGTTCAAGAGAATCCCCAACTAAAAGCCATCGAACTTAAACTTTCCCAAGGAGCTAAACCTGGCAAAGGCGGTATGTTACCGGCATCCAAAGTAAGTAAGGAGATCGCCGAGATTCGTGGCATTGAAATCGGCAAGGATGCCTTCTCGCCTGCGTTTCATTCCGAATTTACGACAATTCCAGAACTGGTTGATTTCATCGAACGCATGGCAGCAGCCACCGGATTGCCCGTTGGCATTAAATCCGCCATCGGAAAATTAGAACAATGGGAGGAATTAGCCACCTACATGAAAAAGCATAATCAAGGACCCGATTTCATTACAATTGATGGTGGTGAAGGAGGAACAGGTGCAGCTCCGCATGCGTTTGCGGATCACGTTTCCATGCCTTTTACGTTTGCATTTGCCAAAGTATATCAAATTTTTCAACGCCATGAACTAACAGATAAGATATTTTTCATTGCATCTGGAAAGCTAGGATTCCCTGAAAAAGCCTTGATGGCATTTGCTATGGGAGCTGATTCAGTTAATATAGCCAGAGAAGCGATGATGTCCATTGGCTGTATTCAAGCACAAAAATGCCATACAAATACATGTCCGACGGGTATTGCAACTTCGAGCAAATGGCTTCAAAGTGGCATTGATATCACCTTAAAGAGTGAACGATTCTACCAATATCATCAAACCTTGGTCAAAGAAATTGCGGATATCGCACATGCCTGTGGCTATGAGCATCCAAGTCAAATGACCATGGAAGATATCGAATGGTCGATGGGAGATAATAACCGAACGACGTCACTTTCGAAAGCATTGGGCTACAACAAAACACCGTCAAAATTTGAAAACTTCAATAAGCTATTTGAATGTCCCTATTTAGGCGGTAAAGATGCTCGAAATCGTTTAAGTGCCTAG
>CAIUGL010000053.1 GCA_903898715.1 uncultured Cytophagaceae bacterium | reverse complement strand
GGCCGCACCGAAGCGACAAAACATCCGGCAAAACATTACCTTCCGTTTTCGGATTTTCTTTATCATCATGCTAGCCGCGTTCTTGCTGTTAGTGGGAAACTTGTACAAAGTCGTCTTTATTCAAGGTCCAGAATTGCGTGAGGAAGCCTCTTCGATTTACATCAAAGAGCGGATGGTAGACGCCACCCGGGGTAATATCTACTCAGATGATGGAAGTTTATTGGCGACCTCTTTGCCTAAATACCGCTTGGGGATGGATCCGTCGGTGTACAACAAATCAACCAAAGCTGAAAAGTTATTCACCGCTCACGTGCGCGAGTTGGCAGAGCATTTAGCTAATTTCTTCAAGGATCGCACTGCGGATGAATATTACGACAAGATTGTCTCAGCGAAGAAAAATAAGCGGACTTATTTATTGTTGAATAACCGCTTGCTCGACTTTCAAGAGCGAAAGCTTGTGATGAATTTTCCGCTATTTCGGGAGAACAAAAAATCACCGGTGAAGACAGGAATTGTCTTTGACAAAGTCAATGTACGCTATGCGCCTTTTGGTCAAATGGCCTATCGGACTGTGGGTTACATGAAAGACAAAGTCAAAGTAGGTTTGGAAGGAGCGTTTGATAAGGAATTGCGTGGGATACCTGGTAAGGGATATTTTGCCAAAATGGACAAAAATACCTGGCGCCCCGTGGAGAATACACCTGAAATTATTCCGCAACGTGGCGTGGATTTACAGACCACATTGGATGTAGATATTCAAGATATTGTGGAATTATCTCTGATGAAAGCTTTGGCAGATTTCAAGGGTAATTATGCGACGGCGATTGTGATGGAAACAGCTACCGGTGAGATCAAGGCGATTTCGAATTTGACGAAGAATGCTAGTTCACCAACGGGCTACTCAGAATTTGCGAATCACGCCATTGAGGTATCCGAAAATGACCCGGGATCTGTTTTTAAGCTTCCATCTATGATGGCGATGCTGGAGGAAACCAACATGCCATTGACAGATATGGTCACAACAGGGGGGAAATACACGGTGTTTAATCGAACCATGTCAGATTCACATGATTATGGAACGATCACGGTTCAAGGAGTTATTGAGCATTCCTCGAACATTGGGACGATTAAATTAATGCAGCGTGTTTTTTCCCAAAAGCAGGCCAAGTATTATGACTATTTGAAAAAATTCCATTTGATCGATCCGCTTGATTTTCAAATTAAACCGCGCTACGAAAAACCTAAATTCCCACTTCCTCCGAAATGGGATGCTTTGCAATACATGTGGTCTTCAGTGGGTTATTCATCAAATTCCTCGCCACTTCATTTGTTGACATTTTACAATGCCATCGCAAATAATGGCTATTGGATTCAGCCGATTATTGTGAAGAAAGCAACGATTGGTAATGAGGTAATTACCGATTTTACACAAACTCAAAAGAAGGATAAGGAGCCTATCTGCTCGCCAGAAACCTTGAAGAAAATTAAGATCATGCTGGAAGGCGTGGTAGAACGTGGGACAGGAACAAACCTGAAAGGTACTGCATATGGTATTGCTGGTAAAACCGGTACCGCGCAGCGACGGGTTAACGGTCAATACATTAAAGGGACGTACTATGTGTCGTTTATTGGGTATTTTCCTGTGAAAAATCCTAAATATACCATGCTAGTGGCCATGGATAAGCCAGAAGGAAGTTCAGAGGGAACGTATGCACGCCAGGTGACTGCGCCTGTATTTAAAGATATTGCAGATCACATTTATTCTCGCGATATGAAGTTACAGCGTCGCTTGAGTGGATATTTGCCTGATTCATTAAACAATGCCAAACTGACGCACATGATTCATCCATTGGATCACGGAGTATTATATTCAAACCTAGGTTTTCCAAAAGTAGAAGAAGATGGCCGATGGATGCAATTCTCTTTAGATAAAAAAGCGGTTCAAAATGTACCCGTAAGTTTGTTGCCTAAAGTCGTACCTAATGTCATGGGGATGAATTTGCGCGACGCACTTTTTGCCTTAGAAAATCGCGGTTTTAAAGTGCGTGCCCAAGGCATGGGAAATGTGACTTCGCAATCAATTCCAGCAGGTACTCCGCTTCGGAAAAATGCCCTAATGCTCATTCAATTACACTAGTATGGCTTCATTATTTGAATTAGTTCGCGGGGTAAAAGGTGCCCAATTGTTTGGAGCTGATGTAGACGTTGCCCATTTGTGTTTTGATTCGCGTAAAGCTGTTGCCGGTAGTGTATTTTTTGCGATACCCGGAACTCAGGTAGATGGGCATCAATTTTTACCTCAGGTATATCAGCAGGGATGTACCGCCTGGGTGGTGGAGACATTGCCCACGGATATTCCAGCCGATGTCACATGTGTTTTAGTGCCCGATTCAAATGAGGCGCTGGCCTTATCAGCTGGAGAATTCTACGGCAATCCATCCGCGAAATTGAATTTGATAGGTATTACTGGGACGAATGGAAAAACGACTAGCGTGACTTTGTTATTCGAACTTTTCAAACAATTAGGTCATCGCTGCGGATTGATTTCAACGGTTCAAAACAAGATTCAAGACCGCGTTATTCCTGCGACACATACGACTCCAGATGCATTGGCTTTGAACGCGCTACTGGCCGACATGCTCGCGGATGGGTGCACCCATGTTTTTATGGAGGTTAGTTCGCACGCCGTGGTACAGAAACGGATTCATGGGATTGTCTTTAAAGGGGCCATTTTCTCGAATATCACACGGGATCATTTGGATTTTCACGAGACTTTTGATTCATACATAAAGGCCAAAAAAGGATTTTTTGATGACCTACCGAGCAGTTCTTTCACATTGACAAATGTGGATGATAAGCGTGGAATGGTCATGTTGCAAAATACCGCAGCACGTAAATACAGTTACGGCATTCTGAACGCAGCGGATTTTAAGGCAAAGATCAAAGCCAATGTCATCTCCGGGTTACAGGTTGAATTCGATGGTATCGAAATTCACGCGCAGCTCATCGGATTGTTTAATGCCTATAATTTGTTGGCGATTTATGCCACAGCCATTTTGCTAGGCGAGGATAAAAATGAAGTTTTGCTTCAATTATCTACGCTGAAAACCGCTCCGGGTAGATTTGAGCAGTTGGCCGGCCCTTTGAATAAAATGGCGATTGTCGACTATGCGCATACCCCCGATGCCTTGGAAAATGTGTTGAAGACGATTCAAGCTATTCGTGCCAAACAGCAACGCATCATCACCGTGGTTGGATGTGGGGGAAATCGCGATGCGGGTAAGCGGCCGATTATGGCAGAATTGGCGGCGACGCTGAGTGATGTAGTGGTCTTGACTTCTGATAATCCACGTTTTGAGGATCCAGAGTCTATTTTGGACCAAATGGAAGCAGGAGTACCTAGCGAAGATCGCATCAAGGTGCATCGGATTTCGGATCGTAAGGAAGCGATTTTTCAAGCGATTCGTACGATTGCACAGCCGGGAGATATTGTGTTAGTGGCTGGGAAAGGTCATGAAACCTATCAAGATATTCAAGGTGTAAAATCTGATTTTGATGATAAGCAGGTGATTGCGGAGGCCTACGCTGCGTAATTTGATTTCGTCCTATTTTTTTGCATTTTTGTTTTTTATACTGTTTTTATAACCTGCAGGCATGTTCTATTACCTCTTCGAATACTTCGACAAGACCTTAAATATTCCAGGAACCGGCGTTTTTCAATACATCACGTTTCGTGCTTTTGCGGCAACAATTACGTCATTGGGAATCGCGGCTATTTGGGGGAAGGCTGTGATTCGTCGGCTGCAAATGTTACAGATTGGAGAGGAAATACGCGATTTAGGGTTGGAAGGCCAAATGGCTAAAAAAGGAACGCCTACCATGGGTGGTTTCATTATTTTGTTGTCCTTGGTTATCCCAACGTTACTTTTTGCTAAAATTACCAACGTCTATATTGTGCTTTTATTAACCTCAGCTATCTGGCTTGGGGCCGTTGGTTTCGCGGATGATTACATTAAGGTTTTCAAGAAAAACAAGGATGGCTTGTCGGGCAAATTCAAGATTGTAGGACAAATCGGCCTCGGTTTAATCGTTGGTTTGACCATGTACTTTAATCAGCACATCAAGGTTCGGATTTTTGATAAAGTTCAGGTGTTAGCGGATGGTTCGCAGGTGCAATCATTCACGGATTCGAAGTCGCTGATGACTACGGTGCCTTTTTTGAAGGATAATCAGTTCGATTATAATATGCTTTTGCCGAGTTTCATACCGGATCAATATGTGTGGGTGGTCTACGTTTTAGTGGTCATTTTTATCATTACGGCGGTTTCTAATGGGGCGAATATTACGGATGGAATTGATGGTTTGGCGGCTGGAACGTCGGTTATTATTGTGTTGACCTTGGCTATTTTGGCTTACGTTTCGGGTAACAAAATTTTCTCTCAATATTTGAATGTCATGTTCATTCCTAATTCAGGGGAATTGGCCATATTTTGTGCGGCCTTTGTGGGGGCCTGCATTGGGTTTTTGTGGTATAATGCCTATCCGGCTCAGGTATTTATGGGCGACACGGGAAGTTTGATGTTGGGTGGTGTGATCGCTACGCTTGCGATTGTGATTCGTAAAGAGATGTTGATTCCTGTATTGTGTGGCATCTTTTTGATCGAAAATTTATCAGTGATTTTACAAGTGGGGTATTTTAAATACACCAAAAAGAAATACGGCGAGGGGCGTCGGATATTTTTAATGTCGCCTTTGCACCATCATTTTCAGAAGAAAAATTACCATGAGTCGAAGATCGTCACCCGCTTTATGATTGTGGGAATTATCTTAGCTGTTGTCACGTTAGTTACTTTAAAATTGCGTTAAGCATACTTATTTTGAGTCAAATTCGCCTATTCCCTCGTTCAAATTCGTTTCAAGAACAGATTCCGTTGCCTTCGTCCAAATCCGAAAGCAATCGGGCGCTGATCATTAATGCCCTTGCGGGAGGTGATGTGAGCCAATTGTCGAATTTGGCAGAAGCGCGTGATACCCAAACCATGATTCGCTTGTTGGCTGACGCCTCCAACCCCATCGCTGATGTATTGGATGCGGGGACAACCATGCGTTTTTTGACAGCATATTATGCCGTAACGGGTGCGCAGAAGCAAATGACGGGAACGCCACGAATGTGCGAACGGCCCATTGGGATATTGGTTGACGCCTTGCGTTCCTTAGGGGCTCAAATAACTTATTTGAAAAATGAGGGATATCCCCCTTTGCAATTGAATGGGTTTGCCTATTCTGGGTCTCGTAATTTATCGATCCGTGGCGATGTGAGCTCTCAGTTTATTTCCGCTATTTTAATGATTTCACCCTTATTGCCGGAGGGAATTTGCTTACAGATTACAGGATCTTTAGGGTCAAAACCTTACATCGAAATGACGCTGGCGCAGATGCGTCAGTTCGGTATTCAGGCTGCTGTAGATTGGTCAAAAGGTTTAATTGACATTCAGGCGCAGGTTTATCAGTCGGCTAGTTTCGCTGTCGAATCTGATTGGTCTGGTGCGAGTTATTGGTATTCGATGGTAGCGTTGTCGCCATTTGAGGATAGCTCTTTGGAGTTATTAGGCTTGAAAGAAGATTCGTTACAAGGTGATTCTGCGATACGTGATATTATGCTGCCTTT
>CAIUGL010000052.1 GCA_903898715.1 uncultured Cytophagaceae bacterium | reverse complement strand
ACATAATTTGCAAAAAGCAGGCCGATTTCGTGCAATTCACCTTCCGGCAAATACAACAAAACACGCTTGGCCGTTGGCTTCAAACTTAAATCCTGCTGGTCAATCGCCGCAATTAATTTTTGGCGAATCAAATGACTGATAAAGTGTTCTTGCGCAGGCCCCACTGACCCCGAAAGCCACAAGGTGCCTAGTCGGCGCATAAACGGATAAATCACCTCCAGCATATAATACTCGAAGCCATGTGCATTGACAATATTTCGTGTTAATTGTTGAAAACGTGCTTCATCTAAATCCATCATGGCAAGTGTTAATGCTTGCATGTGATCCACATGATTGAAAGATGTCTCAGAAAGATGTAAAATATGTGACACCATTTCTGCATCGCTCATCTTCGCAATCTCAGAAATTTTAAATCCACCTTTTTCTTGAAGAAGCGCAATGTTGAGCACTAATTTAAGCTCTTGATCGCCATAATGACGAATGTTCGTGTCTGTACGCTCTGGCTTTAGAATACCATACCGCTGCTCCCAAATACGTAATGTATGGGCTTTTATTCCACTAATATTCTCTAAGTCTTTAATTGAAAAAATGTTCATAGCTGTGCGGTATGTTAAGGAAACACACCAACGGGCAAATTGTTATAAATTAATTTGCATTAATATCCAGTGACCTAAAAAGAACAAAAACTGCAAGGCTGCTATGAGACGAAATAAGCTGGATTTTGCCGGTAAATCAGCGGAAATATAGACCCAATGAAAGAAAAAACTAGCTACCCACCAGGCAATAAAATTTTGAACAGGGATATTATTATTGTTCCATTGCCAAAAATCGAAATGCACGGCTACAGGCTCAATTAAAACATCTAAAGCTGTCATTAATCCTGCCCCCAATGCCGCTCGGCCAATTTTCCCACCCACATTCCATTCCGCCACAACCGCGCCAGTAACCATCACCAAGAGAATCCAATTAATTCCAATCGTAATCGGAACATTCACCACTTGGTACCCAAGTGTACGCCCATAGGCATATTCGCCAAAAATCTGACCCGTTCGAACACCAGCTACCTCGAGCATCCATGCTGCCACGGCAATGGCCGCTAGCAAAATGTACGTTTGTATACTTGGTTTTGGAAAATACCAAAAACAAATAAAACCGGTAAACCACAAGGTTAAGGGAACTAACGAAATAAACGTAGCTGAAACAGCCGGTACATGCATCCCTATCAAACCGGATGCATACAAGACAATTAAAAATCGTTTTAAAAAAACTGGATTCATAAATCTAATTCAATTTTACCAACCAATTGGTTTTTGTATTTCGACTCCATCAAGCCATGTACAAAACTTTAATCCAGCGTCTACTCATCCAAAATATAGCATAGATTCGTCTGCCTAGGCAATTAAACACTGTTTGGGTTTATCCAAGACCAAAAATAAAAAAAAGTCCCGGCATCTAAACCAGGACTTTCAAAATAAACGGGCGGATGATGGGACTCGAACCCACGACCAAGCGCACCACAAACGCCTACTCTAACCAACTGAGCTACAACCGCCATTTAGGACTGCAAAAATACGGAAAGCTTCCAACATTGCAAACCTTAGAACAAAAAAAGCGGGAGAATTTTCATGCCCCCGCCTAAACAAATTATTTCTGAGCAGCGATGTAACGCGCCTCAGCTTTCGTCCAATCTACCACGCTCCAGAATGCATCAATATAATCTGGACGCTTATTTTGGAACTTCAAATAGTATGCATGCTCCCAAACATCTAATCCAATTACTGGGAAACCTTTTACATCAGCCACATCCATTAACGGATTATCTTGATTAGGTGTAGAAGAAACCGCAACAGAGCCATCCTTTTGCGCAACTAACCAAGCCCAACCTGATCCGAAACGCGTTAAACCTGCCTTCTTAAACTCTTCTTTGAAAGCGTCAAATGAACCAAATTTAGCATCAATTGCTGCTGCTAATGTTCCTACAGGAGCTCCTCCACCGTTTGGCGATAAGATATTCCAAAACAAATCATGATTAAAGTGACCACCACCGTTATTGCGAACTGCAGGAGACAAGCTTGAAATCTTTGTAAACAATTCTTCCAAAGACTTTCCTTCTAATTCTGTTCCAGCCACAGCCGCATTCAAGTTCGTTACATACGCATTGTGATGACGATCATGGTGAATTTCCATGGTCAATGCGTCAAAATGAGGTTCTAATGCATTATTTGCATAAGGTAAAGGTGCTAATTCAAAAGCCATATCGATATGATTTAATGTGAATAATTTTTAAACGATTCTAATTCCAAATTTGTTCGAAAGCTTAGCGCTTTCGTGAAAAAAATTCTTTCAATAATGATTCGGATTCCTCCGCAAGAAGTCCGCCAACAACCTCCGTTTTCGGATGCAAAACAGTACTTCCGACAGCCTGAAATCCGCGTTTTTCTTCATAAGCCCCAAAAACCAAGCGGCCCAATTGCGACCAATAAAGTGCTCCAGCACACATTAAACAAGGTTCCAACGTCACATATAGGGTGCAATCTTTCAGATATTTT
>CAIUGL010000051.1 GCA_903898715.1 uncultured Cytophagaceae bacterium | reverse complement strand
TTCGATAAATTTCCACTTTTAGTATATTATAAAGACCAAAATTTAAACATTTCAAGAACTTTTTTGAACTTCTTGATTTTAGCAGAATAGCGACCTATATTTGAACGCAAGCCATTTGGTGAGCTTAGTGCCGATTTTATGATTTTAATTATTACCTCTTTTTCAATTTTAAGTTATCTACTTGGATCTATTCCCACTGCTATTTGGTACGGGAATGCATATCATTCCGTTGATATAAGATTGCATGGTAGTGGAAATGCGGGTGCCACGAATACCTTTCGTGTATTAGGTAAAAAAGCAGGAAGTATTGTATTGTTTGTAGACGCGCTTAAGGGCTTTTTGGCCACGAGTTTAGCGTCTGTTTTGTTTTACATGCATCAGGTAGACTGGCAGACTTGTGTGACGCTTAAAATCTTTTTCGGGTTTTTGGCGATCATCGGACACCTGCTTCCAGTCTTTTGTAATTTCAAAGGGGGTAAAGGGGTAGCCACAACCTTAGGAATGGTGCTAGCCTTGCATCCAGCGGCTGCGTTAGCCAGTATTTTGATTTTTTTGGTGGTTTTTGCGATTTCACATTATGTGTCTTTGGGCTCGATGGTAGCCTCAATCTTGTTTCCCGTTTTGCTCACTTGGGGTGTTTTTGGGCCCGTTGAACCGGCGATCATTTACTTTGGTATTTTCATTGCAGTTCTAGTCGTATTTACGCACCGGATGAACATCGTTCGCATTTTTAAAGGGACGGAAAATCGCATGTACCTTATCCCTGCGAAAAAGTAAAGCTTGATTTTATTTTTTTATATTTGTTGATGGAATTTACATTCGATTCCGCCGACAACACATGAAAAATACGCAAGCGTTTATAGAGGCCAATCACGATCGTTTTTTGGCAGAATTATTCGAATTATTACGCATCCCTTCCATTTCTGCTGATCCTGCCTATGCAGGTTCCGTGCGTCAAACGGCCGAATGGGTCGCTGAAAGTTTACGCAAAGCAGGTGCAGATCACGTGCGACTTGAAGAGACAGCAGGTTTTCCTATTGTCTATGGAGAGAAAATGATTGACCCTTCCGCACCTACTATTTTAGTTTATGGACATTACGATGTGCAGCCAGCAGATCCATTGGATTTGTGGGATAATCCACCGTTTGATCCGATTGTGAAGGATGGGAAAATTTTTGCGCGTGGTGCCTGCGATGACAAGGGGCAAGTATTTATGCATATTAAAGCGTTTGAAGCCATGCATGCGAGCGGGGAATTAACCTGCAATGTTAAGTTTATGATTGAGGGAGAGGAGGAAGTGGGATCAGATAACCTGGGTCATTTTGTGGCATCAAACAAAGAGTTACTTGCATCAGATGTCATTTTGATTTCAGATACGGCAATTATTGCCAATGACACCCCGTCGATTGATGTGGGTTTACGTGGATTGAGTTATATGGAGGTTTCTGTTCAAGGACCTAATCGTGATTTGCATTCGGGCGTATATGGAGGAGCGGTTGCGAATCCTATTAATATATTATGCCAAATGATTGCCTCGATGCACGATGAATTTAATCACATTACGATTCCTGGATTTTACGACGGAGTATTGGAGTTGAGTGCAGCTGATCGCGCGGCTATGGCGCAAACGCCATTTGACTTAGATGCATACCAGAAAGATTTAGGCATTCAGACGGTCTATGGTGAAAAGGGATATTCGACCATTGAGCGAGCTTCGATTCGGCCTACGCTAGATGTCAATGGCATTTGGGGTGGGTATACTGGAGAAGGGGCAAAGACGGTTTTACCTTCGATGGCCTATGCCAAAATATCCATGCGATTAGTACCGAATCAAAGTTCAGATGAAATTACACGTTTGTTTACCGAGCATTTTAAATCTATCGCGCCGAAGGGTGTGAAAGTAACCGTAAAAGCGCGTCATGGTGGGGAGGCTTATTTAATGCCAACGGATAGTATTGCGTTTCAAGCGGCTTCCGATGCCTTAGCGACTACGTTTGGGAAAGAGCCCGTTCCGACGCGCGGTGGAGGAAGTATTCCCATTGTAGCCTTGTTTGAGAAGGAATTAGGCGTGAAGTCGATTTTGATGGGATTTGGCTTAGATACCGATGCGATACATTCCCCTAATGAGCATTATGGCTTGTTTAATTTTTATAAAGGGATTGAAACTATACCACATTTCTTTGCCAATTTGGCAAAATTATCAAACTAAGGAATGGCTGAAAACTTAACTTTATTGGCGACAGAATCGGCTTCTCATTATGAGGATCTAGATAAGCAATCGGTGGACACGCTATTGCGCCAAATGAATGCAGAAGATAAAACAGTACCGCTTGCGGTTGAAAAAGTCATTCCTGCGATTGAGGCGTTGGTGAATCAAATTGTCCCTCGTATGGAGCAAGGTGGCCGTTTGTTTTACATCGGTGCGGGAACTTCGGGTAGACTAGGCGTAGTGGATGCCTCGGAATGTCCGCCAACTTATGGTGTGCCATTTGATTTAGTGATTGGTATAATAGCGGGTGGGGATGGAGCGATTCGTAAGGCAGTTGAGAATGCGGAGGATGATCCGAATCAGGCGTGGAAAGATATGGAAGCCTTTGGTATTGGT
>CAIUGL010000050.1 GCA_903898715.1 uncultured Cytophagaceae bacterium | reverse complement strand
TACAACAGCCACTCGGCTTTTTAATCTTCTTGATTTGTTCGTTTGCGGAATGTAATCGTACACCATTTGACTTGCCAGAGTGTGAGACTGAGTTGATCGGTGGTTACCACACGGAATATTCGTCGATGAAACTAGGTTTTTACTTGTTCGCGGAATACATCAACATGTTTATTTCGGGAGCGGTTATGGCCACGTTGTTTTTCGGTGGATATGACTATCCGGGATATGCATTTGTCGCTGGACAATTTGGCACAACGGTGGCTGCTTTTGTGGGCATGGGTGCTTTGATTGGTAAAGCATTGTTATTTGTGTTTGTATTTATGTGGGTGCGCTGGACGCTTCCACGTTTCCGTTATGACCAATTGATGGGTTTAGGCTGGACAGGTTTGATTCCATTGTCTATGTTTAATGTGGTGGTAACAGGATTTGGTATTTTGATAGGCCAACCGATTTTAGCGGGAGTAGGTGGGGTTGTGATTTTAATCGCAGGCTTATTCTTGAATGATGCGATCTTTAGAAAGAAAAAAATAGCTTAGGTATATGAAATTAAGCAATAAAACAAAGGTAATCGAGCAAGGTGAAATGACCTTGGCAGAGCGTATGTATTTACCTGCGATTGTGGGTGGAATGGCGACGACTTTGAAGCACTTTTTCTCGAAGCCGGTAACGATTCGTTATCCAGAGCAACAGCGTTATTTGGGTCCTATTTACCGTGGACAGCATATTTTGAAGCGTGACGAACAAGGAGCAGAACGGTGTACAGCCTGTGGTCTTTGTGCCGTTGCATGTCCGGCGGAAGCCATTTCCATGGTAGCTGAAGAACGCAAAAAAGGAGAGGAGAACTTATATCGTGAGGAGAAATATGCGAAGGTGTATGAGGTGAACATGTTGCGTTGCATCTTCTGTGGTTTGTGCGAGGAGGCTTGTCCTAAAGAAGCGATCTTCTTACGCCACGATACGATGGTACCCGTATTTAATACACGGGACGAGGTCATTTATGGCAAAGATAAATTAGTTGAAAAAATGGATCAGCGCTATTTGCGTGATGGTTGGAAATAATAACCCTATGGATATTTCAAATATTTGGTACTTTTTATCAGGCTTGACGCTGCTTAGCGCCCTGATGGTTGTGTTAGCCAAAAACCCGATTCACTCGGTGTTGTACTTGGTTTTCACCTTTTTCTGTATTTCTGGACACTACGTGTTATTGAATGCTCAGTTTTTAATGGCCGTAAATATTATCGTGTACGCAGGTGCCATCATGGTTTTATTCTTATTTGTGATCATGATGTTGGACTTACGTAAGAACAAACCTGACTCAAAATCCTCCTTGACTAAGTTAGCCGGGGTTATTGTTTCAGGTGTGCTTTTAGTGATTTTTGTCGCGGCTTTCCACAAGAATAGCATGCCAGTGCCTTCGGCAGATACGGTGGGTTTTTCGTCGCAAACAGGTATGGTGGAAAACTTAGGTAAGATCTTATATTCAGAATATTTATTACCATTTGAATTAGTATCGATCTTGTTCTTCGTAGCAATGGTGGGTGCTGTACTTTTAGGTAAAAGAGAAGCAGGCGAGCGTAATTTTTAAGTTAGGCTACTATAGAAAAAGCGAGCTCGAAAGGGCTCGCTTTTTTGTTTTTAAGGGTAGAATTTTGGGTAATATCAGTTCGTTCAGAATATGTCCCAAATTAAGTTGAAGGTACAGATTTTATTGGTCGGTAAAGTTGCCCCTAGTTAAAGGTAATCCTCATTCCCAAACTGAAATTACGACCTGCCGACGTATTATAATAACGTCCGCCTAATGCATTTAAATCAGGTCCTGACGTATACATCGTATCGCCTATATTCTCTGCACTTAGCCAAACATTCCATTTTCCACGCTGGTACTCTACCTTTGAATTCCATAAGTGAACCGCAGGTAATTGGTCAGTATTGGCATCATTCAGGTATATTTTATCGGTGTAGGTGTATTGCATATGCCAACGAATCCATGGCGAAATCGCATAACTCACCGTACTCGCGTGTTGGAACGGACTCGTTCCCGTCAACCGGTTTCCGGAGAAGTTTTTGCCCGCAATTTGATAGTTGACAAAGCGAAAGTTTTGAATCGTTTCGGCATTAGTCAGTTCAAGATTCTGCCCTATTTTCCACACATGGCTCAACTCGATTCCTTGTTGGCGTGTCCTCCCCACATTATCAAAATACTCAGATCCATCAGCGGCCCGACGAATCACAATCGTTTCATTGAGGTCAAATTGGTATACGCTCAGATTCCATTGTAGGAATTTGGATTTGCCGCGCCAACTCACCTCTTTGTTCCAGCCTTTTTCTGCACGAAGTGATCTATTGATAATGCCGGTCGATGGTCGAATTTCACCTAGGCTAGGAGGAGAATAGCCGTGCACGACTTTGACAACTAGGTTTTGCCGTGGTGTTATATGATGTAATAGGGCGATTCGTGGCGAAAAGATACCTTCATTGCCGATAAATTCTGTCCAAAATTGATTGTAACTTCCGGCTAAGGTCAGATTCCAGGAATTATTAATTTTATATTCCCCTTGCAGAAATAAACTAGCGTTTTGCAAAGTAGTATTTTGCGTTAACTGCAGCGTGTCTTTCGTTCCTTTTTTATTTCCAAAAGTTTGGCTATCAAAAATGCCCGTTTGGAATTCAAGGCCACCGTCTACGCTAAGGTCATCATTTTTGAAGTGGATGACATTCCGACTACTAAAATTGAGCTCTTTCCGAATTTCATAGTTACGGATGGTTGGGTTTTCGATTAAATTTAGTTGCGCTGACCGATTACTTGTCGCACTCCAGTGTTCATTCCACCGACTCGTCAGTTGGACTCCTACACCTAAAGTTTGCAACCGAAAAGTTGCTTTTTGGTCAGCCGCACTTAAAAATGCACCTGCAGCTGGTCTAGCTTGTCTTGGGTCAGTTTGGAATTGCTTTAGGGTAAGTCCACCGGGTGTTTGGTACGTCACGCGGCCAAGGTATGTGATGAAATCCAGTTGCGTATTTCGACCTAATTCTTTGTGGTATTCATACGAAAGCCATTGTTTATTGATATCCGATTGTTTCCGATATCCCTCCTGATTCCAATAACTCGCATATACCCGATGCCCATTTGTCTGCAAATCCCAGCTCTGTTTATAGCCTCCAAGGCTGTTGGCAACTTGCTGATGAATGATTTTTTTCTGCGTAGCATTGGGGCTGTTGAATAACATAACTCCACCTGTTCCCGCACCATATATTCCGCCGCTTGGGCCTTTGATAATGGTAAGTTCATTAAAAAAATCGGGGTCAATCAAGGCCAAATAGGTATTGTTTCCGGCATCCGTTAGGGGCATTTGATTCCAATAAACCTTCACATTTCGTACACCAAAAGGGGCACGAAGCGCACTCCCCCGAATCGCCATGCGATACGAACCAGGTGATCGTTCTTCCATGCGCACACCAGCTTGCATGTTTAGCGATGTGACAAAGCTGGTATTATTTGTGCGAGTCAAGTCTTGCGCATTCAAGATAGCAATGGCATCAGGACTAGAAAAAGTGGATTTTTTTTGTTCAAAAACACGAACGACTACTTCATTTAGCTCGGTCGTTTTGATCGTACTGTCAGCACTAAAACTCATGAAGCTTAGTAAAATGGATAGAAGCATGTTAAAAGAAGTAAGTTACTTGGGCGCTTGTTAGTTTTAGATCGGCATATGTTTCCCCATATTGAATTTTTTCATAGTCAAATCCGAAAGACCAATTGGTTAGCCGGAATTCAAGACTAGCCTGATAACCTATTGGATTATCGAGTGGGGTACTTAGTTTATTTTCCCAATCTTGTAAACTCACCCGCGCTAAAAAAGGTTTAAAAACCTTGACCTGAGCTGTCGTCTTTACTTTTCCTTTCGATTTATATCCAATTCCTGCGCGTAGTCCATGAAGTGAAAATTTCTCATCTGTCAAGAAGTCGTCATTGGCACTTTGTGTTTTTTTAGCCATGCTCAAACTATACACACTCGTGGTTGCAAAAAAGCCAATCTTCGTGAATTGGTTCACGCCAATTTCCCCTTTTCCACCCCTAAATGCCACATTTTCATTACCGAGCTGGGTGCGTTGCATGTTGCCGATAATGGTTAATTGGCCAAACAACTGCGTAGGTTTACCCGGTTTTTGAAATTGCAAGGCTGCCGTTGTATTTAATGTTTGTTGGCTTTCCCCCCAACTCAATCTGCTCGTACCAAGGCTGGTTGAAAAACGAAATTTTTGAGCCCAACAAGGAGCCAGCGAAAGGCAAGAAAAAACAAGTAGGAGGTAAAATTTCATGAGCCGCAATATACCACTGTTACCAATATTTTCCGCCTTTTTTCAGGGCAAAGGCTACGCCTCTCAGGATAATCCAGCCGTGAGCAACTAGTGTTTGGATGAACCCAAAATGGCTCTGCATAACCTCAAAGCGCTCGGTCCACGATCTTTTTAGATTTTGTACGGAGGCGCCACCCATTAGGTATCTGCAAATGGGCTCCGACAATTGAATTGTTTTGTGGCTTAGCTTAAGGCATTTAATCTCCCAGTCAATATCTGAGCTTAACTGGTATTCTACATTATATCGTGGGGCCAGGTCACGCTTAACAATAAATGATTGGTGGCAAATAACCATGCCACGTTTATAGGATTTCCAGGTAAGTTTTTTGGGAATTCGATGCGGTGTCACAATGCTTCGCATGCCTATTTCCTGTCCAAGCATATCCACAAACATGGCATCGCCTACAAGTACATCTGGATCTGAGTCCAATGCTATGAGTATGTGTTCTAATGTATTTTTAGCGGCAAAAGTGTCTCCTGCATTCAAAAACAGCACATATTCACCGTTGACTACCTGAAGTCCCTTATTCATGGCATCGTAAATGCCGCGATCTTTTTCAGAGATCACTTGATCAATGTCTTTCTGATAGGAATTAATCAATGCAAGCGTTCCATCCGTGGAAGCGCCATCAACAATGACATATTCAATGGCCGAACGATGCCCCTGTTCCAATATGCTTTGGATGGTGCGTTCCAGAAATTTCTCCGCCTGGTACGTGATCGTGATGATGCTAAGCTTGGCCATCCGGGAGGTATTTGAGGTAGAGGTCAATATGCTTTTGGGCAATTATATCTTCCTGATAGCTGGTTAATACTTTATCACGTGCAGCCTCATTTGGTGTGTGGTTTAGTGACCATTGGATGCCGGATGCGAGTTCGTTTGCCGACAAGTATTCCGCGACATATCCGTTTACTTGATGGTCAATCATTTCTGGTATGCCGCCTACGTGAAAG
>CAIUGL010000049.1 GCA_903898715.1 uncultured Cytophagaceae bacterium | reverse complement strand
TTTCTTTTCGATCCGCTCGAGAATATCTAAACTTAACATCTTCCGCTGAAAATTTGTCCGCACTAATTTCTTTCCTAAAATTGTCTCATACACCATTTGTATGTCAGACATGGTAAAGGTTTCCCCGAGTAAATTAAATGCGACTAATTTCTCATCTAATGATAGCCTTAATGCCTCTAGAGCCTTATTCACAATTTTATTATGATCTAAAAAGAGATGAGGCATGGCTGCGATATCAACCCATTCCGCTGCATCAGAGAATTCTCCGGGATTAACCTTCACTTTGGAGTAGTCAACTAATGCATAATATCCGATGGTAATGTAACGCTTGGCCATCCAGGACAAATCATTATCTAGGGACCCCATCGCCAAATTAACGCCACGATGCTCCTCCGCCGCCCGGTCATTGCGCGCTAAATCGCCAAAGGTGTAAAATTGCTCCAGATATATATCCGACAATCCCGTACGCTCTAGCAATACACGAGCCGCCGCTTTATCGACATCCTCGTCAACACCCACAAAGCCTCCAGCCAGAGACCAGACACGTGTATTTTGAAATTTCAACAACAAGACCTTGAGTTGATCTTCATGAAAACCGAAAATCACACAGTCAACGGAAATTCCAGGCAACCAAAGTTCTGTTTGCTTAAACTTACTTAACATATTTTAGAACAAATGCGCGAATTTGATTCGCAAAAATCACATAGCCCTTCTCATTCAAATGAAGCTTGTCGGCCACAAAAATATCTTGCATCAACGACCCATCGGGCAAGAAAAATGGGGTATGCATATCAATAAAATATCCACCTTTTGACTGAATCAAACTATTCAGCTCGCGTTGTTTGGCCAATAAAGCGGTCCGAGCTAAACTTGGCCTTGCAGCCACAAAAACTAATTTTGCTCCGGGAACCTGCTTCGCTAAACGCGCTTTAAATTCATCGTATTCAGCCGCAATGACCTCCGGTGTTTTCCCCTTCGCTAAATCATTGTCGCCCTCATACATGATCACCCACTTCGGCTGATATTTCACCACCATCCGATCAAAATAATACAAAGCATCCGCTAAGGTTGATCCGCCAAACCCCCGATTAATCGCGGGAGGTAAGCCCTGCATATCGGTAGCAAAAGTCTTCCACAAACGAAAACTTGAAGAGCCTATGAATAGAATTTGTCCCTTGGCAGGCATGGCCAACGAATCTTGTTTCTCGTAAGCAACAATTTCCTTTTCAAACGGATATTGGGCTACTAATGAGGTGCTTACGAAAAGCAATAAGGCAAAGAGTATCTTATTCATTTGGATATGTTAAACCTATTTGTGAACGAATTTCATCTAATAATCCCATCAATTCCTGACTAAATTGATGCGACATCCACGCATTTTCCGTACGCCCTGCATGCAAATCTACTTGCACGGCATCCGCTTCATAACTATATCCCCAACCTAAACGCTCCGTCTCCATCACAATCTCCTCTCCCCCATAAATCGTCAAAGTCATCCCCTTCGTTTCATGAAAACGCGGGTGCATATAAATTTTACCAAGCGTTCCATATACCGTGCAGGTTGTATCCGTTTGCGCAGCAAACGTCGAAAACAAACTTGCCGTAGCACCAGAGGCATATTTCGTCGCAATCGAGCAATTCATATCTACCCCAGATGGTGCCATCACGCCCGTCGCCTTCATTTCAAGCGGTTGGCCTAATAACAGTTTCGAAATAAATAAAGGGTAAATACCGATGTCCAACAATGATCCTCCAGTCAGATGTGGATTAAACCAACGAGCCTCCTCATCATATTCAGCCTTAAAGCCAAAATCTGCCACCACATGTTTGATATCTCCAATAAGTCCTGAAGCAATGATTTCTTGTAATTTGGCAATGGACGGATGGAAACGCGTCCATAAAGCCTCCATTAAAAACAACTTCTTTTCGCGCGCCTTCGCAATCATCGCAGCGACCTGCTTGCTATTGATAGCAAATGCCTTTTCGCATAATACAGGAATTCCCGCTTCCAAACACAGCATCGTATGTTCATAATGCAAGCCATGCGGTGAAGCAATATATACCACATCAATTTCTCCACTGGAAAGCATGTCTTCATATGAGCCAAATGCCTTCACGGAAGGGTCATAATGGGAAGCAAATTCCTGAGCCCGTTTGATATCTCGGGAGGAAACAGCAGCTAAATGGCCATTTTTGGCATGCGTAAGATCGTCGGCAAATTTACGCGCAATGCCTCCGCATGCGAGTATACCCCAACGAATGGGTTGATTTGTTTTCATAGTAGGTTTAACTTATAACGAACCCAATGTAGCTATTAAAGCCTCCACCTGGTCCAAATTTACTGCTGGAAAATTCGCAATCCGTATTTGGGTCTCCTTCATTTTTCCATATCCCGCTCCCAAAATAAAATCACTTTTCGCCTGTACTTGTTTGATGACATCGCCAGCCATCTGCTTGCAGTTTAAGACCACAACAGTCGCCGAACGATGTGACTCATTTGTTACAAATATGTCAAATTGGTCCGACTTCTTGGCAAAATCATATAATGCCTTTGCTTTGCGATCCGTTTCCTTCCGCATCACATCTGCCCCAATACGATTGAAATCCTCGGCCACTTTTCCCAACACATATATCCCCATCACATTGGGCGTTTCAGGTGTTTCAAAATTCTTGTAATTCTCCCAAAGACTCGGTAACGAATGATAGGTTCCCACCGTATCTCCGTGAAGTTTCATGCGCTCCGCCTTCGCTAGCATCTTTTCATTCGCAATCCAAACACCTAAACCTGCCGGCATTCCAAATGCTTTTTGCACCGAAAACATCGCCGAATCAACTAAATTGAAATCTAAATTCGGATAAGGAGCGGATGAAACCATGTCCACCATCACCAACTTATCTTTGTTTGCCTTCTTAATCTTATGAATCTCAGCTGCGCGCATCTGAACACCGGAACTGGTTTCATTGGCCGTGCAACAAATCAACTCCGCATATTCTGGCACCGTCACTTCTGCCGCATCAAAACCCTCACCAAAAGGCTTATGCATCGCATGCGCATATTTGTGAAGCTCTTGGGAAAAATCAAAAAACTTCTTTGAAAAGGAGCCGTTCACTAAGTGAAAACTTTCATGCTCCACAGAATTCATAATCGCTCGCTCCCAAATCTCCGTAGCCGATCCTGTAAACAACACCGCAGTTTCTTTCGGCAAGGCAAATAATTGGCGCAACTGCTCATCGGCATGTTGGTAAATCTTACGAAATGCCGCCGAACGATGTGAAATCGATCCAATATTTTGACGAAATGCCGCTGCATAATGTGCCTCAACGGTAGGGAATAAGGCTGCAGGACCGGGTGTAAAAAACGTGCTCATATTAATATAACATTCTGAATTTGATCGTATTATCAATCAATTTCAACTCATTGACAATTTCCTCCGCATATTCTTTCGCGACATCCGTAATCACATAACCTGTCTGCTCCGTCGTTTTCAAATATTGACCGATGATATTCACATGGTATTTGGCAAATACATTATTAATTTGTGCCAAAATACCCGGCACATTGTGGTGTATATGCAACAAACGGTGTGCATTTTCCAAAGGTGGTAACTGCAGTTCTGGGAAATTCACCGAACCGTATGTACTACCATTGTTCATGAATTGCAACAACTTCGAAGGCACAAACTCCCCGATATTCGCCTGCGCTTCTTCTGTACTTCCACCAATGTGTGGCATCAAAATGACATTAGGCAAGCCTCGTAATTCATTGACAAATTCCTCATCGTTCGTTTTCGGTTCATACGGAAATACGTCGATTGCCGCACCCCAAATCTTACCTGATTTAATCGCCTCCACTAATGCGGGGATTTGAACGACGTGACCCCGTGATAAGTTCAAGAAGATCACATTGTCTTTCATCCAAGAAAACTCTTGCTTTCCGATGATGTCCGTATTTGATTTACGCCCATCTACGTGTAAACTCACGAAATCGACGGTCGACAACAATTCCTTTAAGCTATTACATTTTTTGGCGTTACCGAGCGCTAATTTGTCTACGATATCGAAGAAATAAACCTCCATACCTAATGCCTCCGCGATGACAGAAATCTGTGTACCGATATTTCCGTAACCAACTAAACCGATTTTCTTTCCGCGAATTTCGAACGAATTGGTCGCTGATTTATCCCAAACACCAGCGTGCATCTTCGTAGATTTTTCGAAAATGTTACGGGTCAACATCACCATTAAGCCAATCGATAATTCGACGACACTTCGTGTATTTGAATAAGGCGCATTAAATACGGCAATCCCGCGATTCTCACATTCTGCCAAATCAATTTGATTGGTACCGATGCAAAAAGCACCCACACACATCAATCGGGCTGCATTTGGATGTTCGAGTACCTTCTTTGTTAAATTAGTTTTTGAACGCAAACCGATGATCGAGACATCCTTGATTTTCTCAATCAATTCTTCCTCGTCCAAAGCACCCTTCAACAATTCAACTTGGAAACCTTCCTTCTTGAATAATTGAACAGCCGCTGGATGCACGTTCTCTAATAATAGAACCTTGATACGTGATTTTGGATAGGACTGTGCCCGACTTAAGCCATTGAGATATAAAAACTCATCCAACGAGGGAACCACAAAATCCGCTTTATCAGTCACCGCTTTGCGTGAAACGTTCTCTGTAAACGCGAAAAACTTATTGGCTAAGCCTGCCTCGCGTAATTCATAATCTGTATATCCATCACCGATCACATAGACTTCTCCGTCTAAAGCTAATGATTGCAATAAACTAACTTTACCGCGATCTTGAGATAGCAAATTAGCTTGATCATATCCCGTAATGGTACCGTCGGCATCATACGTAAACGTATTCGCGTACACATTCGCAGCGGCAATACCCATTTCTTCTACGACAGGAACGATAAAATCTTTGAAGCCGCTAGAGACAATTAAAATTTGATCTGCATGCTCTTTGATAAACGTTTTATTGCGCTTAAATGATTCTGAAATTTTGCCCTTTAAGAAAGTGATTAATTGGTCTACATGCGAACGATTCGCAGGCAATAACGCCACGCGATCTCGCAATGAATCTGCGAATGAATAATTTCCGGTCATCCCTTTGTCGGTGATTTCGCGAATCTTTCCCACGATCTCAGCTTGTTTGGCATTCCCTTCTAACGCGATGCGCGCTAATTCATCGAGGCCCTCGACCTTGGTGAATGTACTGTCAAAATCGATGACAATCGTTAATTGTTCCAGCTCCTTAGTAGACATATAATCAAATTTCAATTTCCTTAAACCAGCTCGCAGCCCGTTGTTCGGACCAAGTTTCTCCCCGATAATTCCGAGGATAAAACCCGCAATGTCCTCCTTGTTTGGGCAACTCAATCTGAACATGATCAGACTGAATCGCTTCAGGAAGACATTCCTGCGACAAAAAAGGATCGTTTTTCGCATTCACCACGAGGGTTGGAACACGAATACGATCGAGGAAATACAAGGAACTATTTTGTTCATAATAGTCCTCTGCATCCTTAAATCCATGTAATGGGCCTGTTATGACATCATCAAAATCGTACAAACTACCAATAGCGGAAAGCATAGACGGCGTAATATCCTGTGGATATCGGGCCGACTTTTCAGTCACTTTTTCTAATAGCGTTTGTAAGAAGCGATGTGTGTAGAGGCTGTTTTCCCGGCGAGTCAATTGCTGACTACTGCTGGAAAGGTGTAAAGGTACAGAAAATGCTACAGCTTTTCGAATGAATTTTGAAGCTTTTTCCGCGTGTTCACCCAACCATTTTAGTGTCAAGTTGCCCCCTAAACTGAATCCTGCCAGATAGATATCGCGTACGCCCAATGAAATAGCATGTTGAATCACGTGGTCTAAATCATCCGTAGCTCCACTGTGGTAAAAGCGCAAATTTCGATTGGGCTCACCTGAACAGCTCCGGTAATTCCATGCGAGCGCATGAAAATTAGGCAATGCGCGGATCAATCCCGTAACGTACGGTCGGCGACTACTCCCCTCCAATCCATGCGACACAATTACTAAGGGTTTTTGTGACAGCGTACCCGATCGGATATACCAATCTAAATCAACAAAGTCGCCATCTGGTAATTCCAATCGTTCCGTCTTCGGAAGCATGTCTGAAATTTTCCGAAAAAGTGCCGGGTAAATACTTTGTGTATGACCTTCAGGTAACCAAATAGGAGGATTGTAATTGTGCATTAAATAAAAAAGTCTGGAATTAAAGAGCGATCATCCACCGTTGGATCCACTTTATAAGCGCTGAAGTCTGTTATACCTTCTTCGGCCAGGACCGCATCATCGATAAAATAATGACCCGTACAAGTCTTATGATCGCGTGATAAAATGACCGCTGCGGCATCCGCCATGATACTCGGCTTACGCGCATTGCGCATCATATCCGCATTCCCCACGGCAAATTCGATGGCAGCTGTCGCAATAATGGTACGCGGCCACAAAGAATTAAAAGCTACTTTACCCTCAAATTCTGCAGACATTCCTAACGTTACTAATGACATGCCAAATTTTGCCATCGAATAGGCAACATGATGCTTAAACCAACGCGCCTCAAAATTCAACGGAGGCGAAAGGGTTAGGACGTGTGGATTTGCCGACTTCATTAAGTGAGGTAGGCAGGCTTTAGAAACCAAAAAAGTCCCGCGGGCATTTACCCCATGCATCAGATCGAATCGCTTCATCTCTGTTTCTAGAGTCCCTGTCAACTGAATAGCTGATGCATTATTGATTAAAATATCGATACCTCCGAACGTGGCCACCGCTTGATTGACCGCTTCAAAAACCTGATTTTCATCACGAATGTCGACCATGCAAGGCAGGGCACGACCTCCTAAGCGTTCAATCTCTTCTGCGGCGGAAAAAATAGTCCCTTGTAATTTGGGATGAGGTTCAGCTGTTTTGGCAGCGATAATGATGTTTGCACCTAATGAGGCTAATTTTTTAGCTATTTCCAAACCAATACCTCGAGAGGAACCAGTAATGAAAACTGTTTTGTTTCTGAAGTCCATGTGCGTCTAATTAAACTTTATCTAAATTACGATTTTATTGCAAAGACTTGTCAAATTTTAATTTTTGCGTTGTACTTTTGTAAACTAGTTTTTGCACGAATAATCGAATGATCACACCGTTTAAGTCAGTAAGTATTTCTCATCGCAGCGCACCACTCACCATTCGGGAAATGGTTGCATTGAGCGAGGAAGAAAGTCGGGCATTTACACTCAAGTGTAAAGATTTATTCGGCCTACAAGAATTATTGATTGTATCGACGTGCAACCGCACCGAACTATATTACACCTCACAAGAATCCATCTCAAATGACCTAATTAAGGCATTGTTAATCGAAAAAGGACTAACAAATACCAGCGATTATGTGCATTACTTCATCCAAATGGATGAAACTAACGATTCCTTGAAACACCTTTTTGAGGTTGCTACTGGCTTACAATCTAAAGTGGTAGGTGACCTACAGATTCCAAACCAGATAAAAAAAGCGTATCAATTGGCAGCCGACCTGAACATGGCCGGACCATATTTGCATCGCTTAATGCATACCATTTTCTATTCGAATAAGCGCGTAGCGCAAGAAACCTCATTCCGTGACGGAGCTGCATCTGTTTCTTATGCGACCGTTGCCCTAGCGGAGGAACTAGCTCAAGCCATTGCTACACCTAAAATCTTAATCTTAGGATTAGGTGAAATTGGGATTGACGTATGTAAAAATTTAGAGGATAAAGATTTTGCTGAGGTGACGGTGATGAACCGGACCATCGAAAAAGCAGAACGCGTGGCACAAGGGAAAAACTTCCGTGTCGCTCCGTTTGAAGATATCTGCAAGGAAGTTGAGGCAGCTGACATTATCATATCCTCCGTACGGACAGATGCTCCAATCATCACACAAGAGAAATTGAAAGGCATGCAATTACTTTCATTTAAATATTTCATCGATTTATCTGTTCCTCGGAGCATTGAAGAAGCCGTTGAAAAAGTATCAGGCATCTTGTTATATAACATCGATTCGTTGAAAGAACGTGCAGATGAGGCTTTAGCTGCCCGCATGGCATCCATTCCAGATGTGCGTGTCATCATCGAGGAAAGTATTGAAAGCTTCAATGATTGGTCTAAAGAGATGGAAGTTTCACCGACCATTCACAAATTAAAAGGTGCTTTGGAGCAAATCCGCAAGGAAGAAATCAATCGTCACCTGAAAGGTCTAAGTGCAGAAGAAGTAGAGAAACTAGAAAAAATCACAGCTTCTTTGGTACAAAAAATCATCAAGCAACCCATTATTCATTTGAAAGCAGCCTGCAAACGTGGGGATTCTGAAACGATGGTGGATGTATTGAATGACCTCTTCAACCTCGAGCAATTCGAAGAGCACGAATCCTAATCGCATGGACAGCGCAATACTGACTAAATTGGCCCGCTATTGCGCCTATCAGGAACGCTGCATCTCAGAAATCAAACTAAAAATTCAGGAATTAGACGGCACTGACCTGCAGGACGATTATATCCAGTGGTTGCAAGAAAACAATTACCTGAATGAGCAAAGATTCATTGGTCTATTTATCCGCTCCAAATTCAACCAGAAAAAGTGGGGACGCGGGAAAATTCAGTTTGAATTGCGTAAAAAAGGAATTTCAGATTCGGACATACAAGCGCATTGGGATGAAATTGCTGAAGGAGATTATACAGAAGCCCTAAAAGTCCTACTCGAAAAAAAAGCAACTTCGCTCAAATCAGGAACCCCGAACGAAAAATACCAAAAGTGTTACCGGACGGGTTTGTCCAAAGGCTTTGAGCCTAGTCTTGTTTCTCAGGTCTTGAAAGGTCTTTTTCCGAAGGGATTTGCATAAAATCATTTTTTTCCTACCTTTGAGACATGGATTTCAAATCAACTACTTATTACGCAGGTTATTATTACGCAGGATACTACGTCTGCGCGTAACCGGTTTGATAGGTTTTTGATGTTAACTTATTTTCGCCGGCCTGTGAGTCGGCATTTTTATTTTATGAGCTTTTCTATTTCACCCGCTTCGCGTTTACAGTCCGTAGAGGAATACTATTTCTCCACGAAACTCAAGCAAATCGCTGCATTACGCGCTGCCGGTATTCCGGTCATTAACCTAGGTATAGGCAGTCCAGACCTCGCTCCTGCTACGGAGACAATCGAGGCATTGACTGCGTCCGCAGCTAATCCTGCCAACCACGCCTATCAGGGGTATCAAGGAATTCCAGCTTTACGCGAGGCTTTTGCCGCGTTCTATGCCAAGCATTACGGTGTGACAGTCGATCCAGCTGCTGAAATATTGCCATTAATCGGCTCCAAAGAAGGCATCATGCACATCGCCATGGCCTATTTAGAGGCAGGAGATGTGACCTTGATTCCGAATCCGGGCTACCCAACTTACCAAGCAGCGTGTTCGCTGGCTGGGGCAACGGTTCAAGCATACGAGTTAACGGAAGCGAATGGTTGGCTACCTGATTTAGATGCGTTGGGCCAACAAGATTTATCGAAAGTAAAAATTATGTGGGTAAACTATCCGCACATGCCCACGGGTGCCAAAGCAGATATCGCATTTTTTACTAAACTGCGCGATTTCGCAATTCGCCATTCCATATTATTGGTCAATGATAATCCGTACAGTTTTATCTTGAATGACAATCCCGTTAGCATGTTGGCCGTTCCCGGCATGAAAGACGTAGCCATTGAATTAAACTCACTTTCCAAATCCCACAACATGGCCGGTTGGCGCATCGGTGCGGCTTTCGGTCGAGCGGAGTTATTGGGGCCGGTGTTGAAATTCAAGTCCAACATGGACTCTGGTATGTTTTTACCTTTACAAGAAGCCGCGGTAAAGGCTTTATCTGCAGATGCTCACTGGTTTGCGCGTCAAAATGAAATATACTTGTCACGTCAAAAGAAGGTATTTGAATTAATGGATCTTTTGGATTGCGTATATGATTCCGCACAAACTGGTATGTTTGTTTGGGCTCGCGTGCCAGCTTCCGTTGAATCTGGCTATGCACTATCCGACCAGGTATTGGATGAAAATGCGGTGTTTATCACCCCTGGGGGGATTTTTGGCACACAGGGCAACGGGTATGTGCGGATTTCGTTATGTGCCAAAGAAGAGGTTTTTCAAACGGCGATAGATCGCATTAAAACGCAGAGCAATGGAATCTAAGAAAGTAGGTATTATCGGAATTGGGTTAATAGGTGGATCCATCGCGAAAGGCTTGCGCGCATCTGGTTGGGCTTCAGAACTTATTGGAATTGAAGCTAATCCGGCCCACGCAATCAAGGCGCTTTCCCTGCGGTTAGTTGACGAAGTTTTACCTTTATCCGAAGCCATTGACCGTGTGGATATCTTTGTTTGCGCAACACCGGTAGATATTTTGGTACAAATCATTCCGAATGTTTTGGATCAATTAAAGCCGGGCCAAATCGTGATTGAAGTTGGCTCAACCAAAACACCCGTGTACGAAGCACTAAAAAATCACCCGAAACGTGCGCAATTTGTTTCGACCCACCCGATGGCTGGAACGGAATTTTCCGGACCGGAAGCTGCGGTGGATGGATTATTTGTAGGTAAACGTGGGGTTATTTGCGATAAGGAATTAAGTTCACCCGAAGCTATTGAGACCATTGAAAGTTTATACCGCGATGGATTGGGAATGAACTTGATTTACATGGAATCGATTGACCATGACGTACATACGGCCTATATCTCACATATATCGCATATTTGTTCGTTTGCGTTAGCCAATACGGTATTGGAAAAAGAAAAAAATGAGGAGCGTATTTTTGAATTAGCTTCGACCGGTTTTGAATCGACGGTACGTTTGGCGAAATCTTCTCCTGAAACGTGGAGTCAAATTTTTCATCAAAATCAAGAGAACCTGATGGATGTGCTAGATGAATACATCAATACCTTATTGAAATACAAAGGCTTGATGCTCTCCGGCAGTTATGACAAATTGAAAGATGAACTGGGTAAGGCCAATGATATTGGCCGAATCCTGAATAAGCAATAAAAAAAGCCCCGATGTGTGTCGGGGCTTTTTTATTAGTTTCCTCTTGGAGCCTTGTAAGCAATTGGCTTCCATGCATTATTCTTGCCATTGATATCTGGGAAGACATGGTCTGGATCAATTGTCACCGACTTGATCGGAAGATTCGTTGATGTCTTGAAGGTCCATGTAGCTCCACGCTGCCAAATTTCTACCGGGAACGTGAAACGTTCTTTCGTGCCACCCGCCATTTCTACTTCGACAATCGCTGGCATAGCCATCTTGTCTAGGTTTTCAATCGTGATTAAAGCGCCTTTGGCAGGATCTTGATCAATGTAAACGACATCTTTCACCGACTGATCAAGTTTCCATAATTCGTAGAACCAAGCACGCCAGAACCAACCTAAATCTTCGCCGGCGCCATCTTCCATCGCACGGAAGAAATCACGTGGTGTTGGGTGTTTGAAAGCCCAATTTTTGATATACTGCTTGAATGCGTAATCGAACCGATCAGCACCTAGGATATTTTCACGTAAAATTCGTAATCCAAAACCTGGTTTATTGTATGCCTCCCAACCTAAATTACGTGCTTGAATAACATCAGGAATCGACATGATCGGATCAGCTTCTGCACGGAACATGCGCGGAGCGATTTGATGCATATCAAACTTTGGATTCTTGTACTCGCCTTTATTGAAGGCATCTGTTGAGTAGAAATTGATAAACGTATTAAATCCTTCATCCATCCAAGCGAACTTACGTTCGTTTGTTCCTACGATCATCGGGAACCAGTTGTGACCAAATTCGTGATCCGTCACACCCCACAAAGAAGCGGTTTGGTCGCGGTAGCCACAGAAAATAATACCTGGATATTCCATACCTGAAACAATACCCGCGACATTTGTCGCGACTGGATACGTGTATTCATATAACCAATTTGAATAGTGTTCAATCGATGCCTTCACATATTCGGTAGAACGGGCCCAGGCTTTATCTCCGTCTGATTCAATTGGATAAACCGAAACTGCGGTAGCCTTTTTGCCACTTGGCAAATTAATCATCGATGCATCTTGGATGAAGGCTTTCGATGTAGCGAAAGCTACGTCACGTGCATTTTTACAAGCAAACTTCCACGTCAAACGATCTTTAGCTGGACGCGATGCTGCATCAGTAACCTCAGCCGCTGAACGAATAACAACCGTTTTATCAGATGTTTTTGCGGCAGCCCAGCGCTTCATTTGCTCTGCAGTGTAAACCTCTGATGGATTCAACAATTCACCCGAACCTACCACAATATGTGATGCGGGCACATTGATGGAGTACTCAAAATTTCCATATTCAAGATAGAACTCACCTGCTCCTAAATAGGGTAACACATTCCATCCTTCAATGTCATCATATACACACATACGTGGAAACCATTGGGCAACCGTATAGACATCGCCGTTTTTAGTTTCCTGAATACCCATACGATCTGAACCGTTTTTCGGGGAAGTAAATGAATAAACGATCTTGATTTTTGCGATACCCGCTTTCTCCACTAATGGCGTTGCTAAGCGAATTTGCATCCGCGTATCTTCTACAATAAAGTTGGCCGGTTTTCCATCAACCAACACACTTTCAATGGCATAACCTCCATCAAAAGCAACGTTACCAAAACGGCCACCCAACACAGGGGTTGTTTTGCCTCCGCGCGATTGCGTGTTAAACGAATTTTGGTCTAATTGTAACCAAAGAAATGGTAATTTATCGGGAGAATAATTCTTGTAGGTAATCTCCACATCTCCTGAAATCTTACGTTTGGTATCGTCTAAGGAAGCAGATATTTTATAATCAGCGACATTTTGCCAATACCCAGGGCCTGGAGTTCCAGCTGCAGAGCGCGCGGAAGAAACAGGTCCATAATTCCAAAGTGGATGAAATAATTCGTACGCATTGTATTGCGCGTTAGCTTGCAAGGAGCCTAGTAGCAATCCGAATGCAATGAGCTTTTTAAGCATAATGATGAAGTTTAAAGTCGATTAATTTTATTCAAAAATGGTTAAAATCTCGTCATCAAGCAAACGTTTTGTCAAACCTAAGGCCTTAGGAACCTCATAATGGTAGAAAAACTTCATGGTATGGATCTTATCTTGATAGAAAGCTTGTTCGCCGCTATTGTTTGCTAACGCCTCCGCTGCTACATTTCCTTGCTTCAACCATTGCCAAGCAACAACAATCAAGCCAAACAATTCCATGTACAAGGTAGAGTCGGCAAGGAATACATCCGGCTGAGCGGCTTTGCTTAATTTATGCATGGTTACCTGATTGAGACTAGCTAATTCGTTGGCCAACATCTCTGCGTAGGGTTTCGTCTTATCCAGTGACATTCCTTTTTGGATATCGGCTTGGATCAATTTCACCAAAGCTTGTACTGCTTTTCCTTGGGCGCTTGGGATTCCACGACCCAATAAAGTTAATCCGTGAATACCGGTCGTTCCTTCATAAATGGACATAATCCGGGCATCACGTGACATTTGCTCCAGCGGAAAATCCTCGGTATATCCGTAACCTCCTAGCACTTGAAGTCCTTGGTTGACAGCTAAAAATCCTTGCTCCGCGGGATATGTTTTCGCGACAGGAGTCATCAGGTCTAATAAAATTTGTGCTTCTAATTGTGCATCCCCTTCCAAACATTTGGATAAATCCTCCCAAAGGAAACATTGGAAAAGTAATCCCATGGCTCCTTCAACGATTGATTTTTGGTAATACAACATCCGCTGAACATCGGGATGATTTTGAATGAGCGTTGGTGGAGTCTCTGGATCTTTATTCGTTAACTTTCTTCCTTGGCTACGTTCTGAAGCATATTGTTTGGAGAAATGATACGCGGCTGAGGCGATGTAGGCGCCACCCATGCCCACGCCTAAACGTGCTTCGTTCATCATTTGGAACATGTACATGAGGCCTTTATTGGGCTCACCTACAAGATATCCGATTGAATCACCTTGATCGCCAAAAGACAAATGTAAAGCCGGTGTTGCCTTTTGACCCATTTTATGATAGAGACCCATCGACAAAACTTGGTTGGAAACCCATTGACCGTTTTCTTGTCGGCGCTTCGGAACCACAAACAACGAAATCCCTTTCGTTCCTTTGGGAGCTCCTTCTAAACGGGCTAAAACTAGGTGGATGATGTTTTCTGAAAAGTGATTATCACCTCCAGAGATGAATATTTTTTGCCCTTTGATGGCGTAGGAACCGTTTCCTAAATCTTTGGCAGTTGTCATCACATCGTTCAACGAACTTCCTGCTTGCGGCTCTGTCAAACACATGGTGCCTGTCCACTTACCGGAAAGCATGTTAGGGACATAAGCCTGCTTCAGCTCCTCGGAACCAAAACTGGCAATTAAGTGTGCGGCGCCATTACTGAGACCCGTAAACATAACAATGGAATTATTAGCCGCACCGCGAATAAATTCATGGGCACCCCCGACAATCGAAGGGAGTTGTTGGCCCCCTTTTTCATACGAGAACGTAGCGCCAATCATCCCCGAATCACCCATTTCTTTTACATAGGCTTCTACGGAGTGATGAACTTGTACGGTACCGTCAATTAGTTCGGCTTGTTTGCGATCTGCATCTACAAAATGAGGGCGCAAGTGACGTTCGGCTATTTGCTCTGAAGAGTCCAGGACCATGTCAAACATGTCTGGGGTATAATCCGCATAACGTGGATAGTTACACAGTTGACCATAATTAAATACCTCTTTTAGGATAAAATCGAGGTTGCGGCGATCGTATTCTCTTGGCATACTTGTTCTGTTTAGATGGAAACAAATTTGCATAGAAAAAATTTATTATGCAAGCATACTACTTTGGGCTTCCCCACCTACCTTTGGCAAACCTTGGAGGATTGCCAAAGGTAAGGAGGAGCGAGGAGAAAAACGGGAATTTTATATCAGTAAACTGGTAAATTCAAACCGATATTATAGGGAATCCAAGCGGCCTGCCGACAATCCCACAAAGGTGAATCTTGATAACGTAACTTCTTGAAATTGACCAGATTAACGAGCTTTTGATACGAAGCGCCTGGGATTCCATTATAGCGATCTACGAGTACACGCTTTTTCGTCTTACCCGCCACCATAAAATAACCAAGTACCTGACGATCCGGATTATTCAAACACGTCAAATTACCAATAATCTGCGCCGGGACTTTATCAAATATCCCACCACCTAAGGTGCGTTGATCCTCTTGACGCTTCCAATATTGATGCGTCGCTTTATCCACATGATACACCTCCATCTGCACAAACCACTCGGTAAAATCATCATATGGTATCGCAGCCAAAGGCACCTTAATCTCGCGGCCATCCAAAAATGCGTCGTCCACTAAGATAGGCTGGGTGTTTTGAACAGCTTGCCAACACTTACTATAGCAAATGGGCACAGGTGCTGGTGGTGCCGGTGGCGTCGGGCAAGTCGTTAAAAATTGAATGAAATCTTGGCGTTTGATGAAATAATAATCATCTGACCCACGCGTATCCTGAAGACTGGCCTGCATCTCAAAATACATATCCTCCACTTTTTCCGCATTCACATACTTGGAATTCAATGTCTTCAATTCCGTAGGCGCAGAAAGCACCTGCCAGCTCGAAGCTATGTCCAAACCATCCGGCGTCATAATCTTTAGCCGGTACTTTTTCCCCACTTGACCCTGGAAAGAAGCCGGCGTTTGATACATCCCCTTTTGTATTTCCTTTAATACAATCGCCGACCCAGACTCTTCCACAATACGAACATCCGCACCCGGAATCGACTGACCCTGAAACTGCGTAGGATCAAAAGGCGAATAACCCGATGTGAAATTCAAACGAACCGTATAAGGCCCCGCTAGATTAGTCATTTCACCATATACCACCACCGCATCACTCAAGTTATCCGTCTTAAAATCAGTGATTTCCGTTTCGCACGAAAGCAATCCTAACAAGCCCACAAATGCCAATATCCTCCTCATTAAAACTTGAAATTATAGGTGACGGATGGAATCGCAGCTCCCAACACAGATAATTGATACGTTCTAGCCTGATTGATCAAGCCCGTAGAAGACCTGAAAAAGATTGAATAGGCGTTTTGGCGCGATAAAATATTGTAAACAGAGAAATTCCAACTCCCCTGCCAGCGTTTTCCCTCTTTCGGCTCAACCGTAAATCCAATATCCAAACGCATGTAAAATGGAATACGCTCCTGATTTCGTAAGGTAAAACTTGGACTCGAATAACCATCCAACAAAGGCCTAATGGTCGTACTCGTCAAAAAAGTATTATTCGACCCGCCATATTGATAGGTAGTTGGCGTTAAACCGGGTCTGGGGAAAACACCATTGGCATAGCTATAATCGTATAAATCATTAAATGCATAAATCTTGTACCGACCATTTGGATAAGTAATAGGCCGACCAGACGTGTAGGTAAAGTTTGCATTAAACGAAATGCGTTTAGTCAAACGATTATTCAACACAAATTTAAAGTTATGCGGCATGTCGAAATTAGCAGGAAATTCCTTGCCAAAATTGGCAGCAAACTGCCCATCCGTTGCACCCACTTGTCGGAACGACCGCGCATACGTGTACGAAACCCAACCAGTCAACCGCAATCCGCGCGCCTTCTTTAAGAAAAATTCCGCCCCATACGCACGTCCTTTTCCTACGACTAATTCCGTCTCAACCGTCGGATTTAAATACAAAGCCGCACCGTCCACGTAATCAATTACATTAGCCAACCGCTTGTAATAAAACTCTGCAGAAGCCTCAAAAACAGCATTTTGCGCATTGGTGAAATTCTTAAACACACCCATGGAAAACTGATCCGCCACTTGCTGAGGCAAATAGGCATTCGAATTCTTCCAAATATCCACGGGCGAAATCGCCATCGTATTCGACAATAAATGCATGAATTGCTGCATCCGGTTAAATCCAAATTTCACCGAGGTACTCGAATCCAATTTCACTGCCATAGAGACCCGCGGCTCAAATCCTCCATACGTTTGAATCACATCTGAAGACGCAAAACGCAAGGTATCCGTTAACGAATTTAGGGTGCGCGGCGTTCCTAGCCGATATTGAAAAGTTTGCAAAGGACCCAGCAATTGAAAATAGGCATAGCGCAAACCATAATCTAAACTGATTCGTTTCCCGATCGGCACACTATGCCCCACATAAATCCCCATCTCTCGAGAATTTTCTACCTGCATCGGAAATTCATTCACTTCAGACGATGAGGATGTAGGCCTAAATGTTCCAGCATCATTTTGATATAGATTAAACTCCGCACCAAAATCGAGCCGGCCCTTACCCTTCAAATCCAAACTCAAATCCTCCCGCACAGTTTGCTGTTTAATCGATGGTTTCCAATCAAATTCCAATCCCTTTTTCATCCCCTCAATCCCATAGCGATAATCACTAACGAACGCCGTAAAATTATGAGCTAGCCTTCCCCATAGTGCGTTATGCTTAAAACTAATGGACTGAGTCTGCCAAGAATAAAGCGTATCCGAAGCAAATTTAAATCCATCATGACTAACATATCCGGATAAAGAGATTCGTTGGTTTTCATTCAACTTATGTGTCAACTTAAAATTGACATCATAAAAATCTGCCTTACTTTTTTGCAATGCCGGATTAGGAAAATAGCCCAAATAAAAATCGGAAATCGAACCACGGGCGCCAAGAATTAAGGACGTTTTTCCTTTCACCAAAGGCCCATCAAACAATAATCGGCTGGAAATCGGACCCACACCCCCTTGGATTCCCCACTGGTCAAAATTCCCTTCCTTCACGCGTACATCTAACACAGACGATGCCCGTCCGCCATACATACTTGGGATACCACCCTTATATAAGCTCAAATCCTGGACCATGTCGGCATTAAACCCCGTAAAAAATCCAAACAAATGCGACGTATTAAACAGAGGAACACCGTCCAATAACACGAGATTTTGATCCACATTTCCACCCCGCACGTTAAAACCGGAAGCCCCCTCGCCGACCGTTGACACACCCGGCAACAACATAATACTTCGGATCACATCCGCCTCTCCCATTAAGTTAGGGAGCTTTTTCAGGGTTTTGCTGGACATCTTTTCCACACCCATGATGGTCCGATTGACATTCGCGTCCGACTTTTCCGTCGAAATAACGACTTCATCTAAAATCTGTTCTGCCTTTTCCAGGAATACCGACATGCGCGTATTTTCCTTTAAATCGACCCGACCCGTTTTGAATTTATATCCCAAACTACGAAAAACGATTTGGTAGGAACGTGAAGGTAAAGTCACGGAAAAATGACCTAAGGAATCTGTTCGAGCACCGATCGATAAACCCGAAAACAATACCGAAGCACCTTCCAAGGGAGCCTTGGTTTCAAGGTCTTGAATGGTTCCAGAAAAAATAAAATAGCCTCTTTTTTGACCAAATGCGGCACAAGAAATCAACAACAACACAGCTAATAGCCTACACCTCATTTTCGTTTGTTTCGCAAGATTAATAGCCCTTTGGAATTTTTCCAAGCAGGATCAAATCCGCCAGCAGGGAACTTGGCAACCGCATGGCTACCTAAAACCACATCCAAATCTCCATCCCCTTCAATATCCCCAATATCCATCACTGACCACCGACCGAGGTGATTGACAGGAATGGTTTTTAAGTCAAATGATTTACCCAAATTTTTGAAGTAAATCAATCCTTCCGCTGGTCGCTTCTCCACATCCGGAAATAAAGCAATCGACAACATATCTTGATCACCGTCCGCGTCTACATCCGCAAGCATCACTTTCGTAGCTCCATTTTGAGGATAAAAAGCTTGTTGCTTAAACGTCATTTTGCCTTGATTCGTATATACATAAACTCCATGATACGGTTTCAAGATGGTTGAAAAATCCGCATTATCCCCAGCTGTACACACAATATCTAAATCTCCATCGCCATCCACATCACCCATATCAAACGAACTTGTTCCATAAATAGATGGGAAACGCAATAATCGAGTCTCACTAAAATTCAACCCACCCTGATTCGTGTACAACATAATTCGCTCATCCCCTTGCGCAAATAAAGCCACAATGTCCGGACGGCCATCGCCATTAAAATCGCGAACATCCACATGAGTGGCCCCAGTTTGTGCATTAAGCACCTTTTTCGTCCAAGAGCTCCCCATTTGTTTCCAAACGGTCATCCCGCCAATCATAAACCCAAATTCACTCGTGATCAATTCTTCTTGTCCATCTCCATCGAGATCAACGGCCTTCAATTCAATTGGCCGATTTAATCCTTTCAATAGTTCCTTAGGCCCCCCTTTTCCAATCACTTGGACAGATCCATTCACATCCGGATTCGCTTGGGTAGTCGTACCTATAAAGGTGTACAAATACTGCTCCTTCCAGCGTTCAATGTAGGTAAGCGCGTTTTGATTCTCTGATTTTCGAATAGGTTTTCCCTGCGCATCCAATACCCAAATGACACGATTCGACTGATCCCCAGCAATAATTTGATGGTTTTTAGCATCAATCCGAACGGCCGTGAAATTTGGTATGGTACCCTTAGGTAAGGCAACAGGCAAATCTTCCACAGAGAAAGATTGATCCTCTGCCAAAGGTGCGTAGGCTGGAATGTCTAATTCCTTAGGCGCCTTGGTCAAATAATATTCCTTGATTTTTTCCCAATCATCATCAGCAATCAGCTGAGATTGAGGACGCATAATCGCATAATCTGACAGAGGCTTTTGCAATTGGTCAATTTCCTTTGAAACGCCAAGCATGACCGCCATGTATGGAAGCGTACTGTATTTCCAAACATTTTGGGGCAATAAGCCTGGTTCAGGAAATGCATGACACGACTGGCAATACTGCTTAGCTAAAGCCTCCCCTTCTGTGACATCTTTCGAGCAACTTGGAAATTCATAAGAGAATACCGAGAAAAGGGCAATTGCCAGGATTATCCGCATCAATTGAGCTTTTTAAACACTTGCATTCGATCTGAATTACGTGTGACAAAATACAAGGGACCCTTAGGTGTTTGGATAATTTTGATGTCGCGCACATCCCCTTCTTGCAAGAATCCAGTATCCGTAGGCACCAGCGCTTTAAATCCTCCCTTTCCATCACCCTTTAAAATAAGTCCGAAAAAAGCATCATAACGCGCTTGATACATGGAAGCCCCATTGAAGTTTCCGCCCAAAATAACATCCAAATGTCCATCCTTATCCAGGTCTTCCGCGCGTAAAACCATCACTTTGGACACCTGAGCCAAAGCCGGCAAATCATGTCTTTCAAATTTTCCTTGGCCCTTATTTTCCAGATAAATGGATTCAAAGGTATTTACCAAACGTTCCGTAGCACCTTTTAACTCACTATCGCCAAACAATTCTTCAATCGTATTGCCAGCAAATTCTTTGTACTTCGTATACTTTTTAGAGATAATGCTCGGAATCTGTTTCCCTATTTCATCTTTGCTATTAATCGGATACCAATCATCTCCTCGGTTATATCCGATGATATGCTCCTCCGTCTCATTCTTATCCACATCCTTAATTAACATGCGGAGTTTCCCATCTACTTGTTTCCGCAATTTCGTATTGGTACCCAAGTTCCCTACCACGAAATCAACATCACCATCGTGATCAAAATCACCAGCCGTTAATCCACTCCAGAAACCTGTCAACTCTTCCAGGCCATTTTCCATTAATGTGAATTTCCCCTTTTGATTTTCAAACATTTTTATCGGCATCCAATCACCAATTACCGTTAAGTCTTGGTCTCCGTCTTTGTCAAAATCAGCCCAAATCGCTTCGGTCAGCATCCCCGCTTCTCTTAGTTCTGGAGCTAAGGCCGGGGTGCGGTCAGTGAATTGTCCTTTTCCATTATTCACCAACAAATAAGATTTGGGTGAATAACCATAATGGTAGGCCACAACACGTCCACCAACAAATAAATCGATATCACCATCGCGATCAAAGTCGCAAGGACGAACAACAGATTTATTATCATACATCGCTGGCAGAGCTTTTAGGTCACGTGTAAAATTACCTTTGCCATCGTTCTTGTAGAGTCTATCAAACTGCTCAGGCATTTTGTCGAAAAACTCGTTTCCACCTGTCACCACATATAGGTCTAAATCTTTATCGCCATCGGCATCAAAAAACAAGGCATCCACATCTTCATATAGGCTATCCACATGAAAAGACGTCTGGGGCGAAAGGGCAAAGCCATTCGCCTTTTGAAGGTACAATTGGCCCGACTGGTATTTCGGCCCACCCACATAAAAATCTTCTAAACCATCTCCGTTTACATCCCCCACGGCCATTTTAGGGCCTTCCATGGAAACCTTAAATGGAATTAATAACTCGCGATTAAAGTCAAAATAGGTGTTTTCTAAATGCAAATAAGGAATTCCCGCCGCAGCCGTCACCTCTTCAAACATAGGCTTCGGTTGGACAAAGAACTGAAAATCCTTCACCAAAATCTGTGCATTTTTCTGATCGAGTGTCAACAATTCATTAATCCTGGGATTTTTAATGATTTGCATTTTCTCATTTTCCCAGATCACAATCAAGAAATCCACTTGCGCCAATTGGCCGATTCCAAATAATAAAGTAGGCTCTACCGAACTCATAAATCCACGCGTCGGCATCATCTGCTGGAGTTGTTGGCCTTCCTTCGTCTTCAAAATCACCTTCGCCCCGATACCAAACGTATTCATGCCTTCGCCCTTGAACTTCACTTTCACAAAGTTATTCTTCAATAGCTCACGCGAATGATTCTCGTAAATTCCTGCCGGTTCATTCAGATTGTTTGAAATCAAATCCAAGTCCCCATCATTATCCAAGTCGGCATACGAACTCCCATTCGAAATCCCGGCTTCCTCAAAACCCCAATCCATAGACTTGTCTTTAAAACGCAAATCTTTGGAACCTTGGAATAAGTAATTATGCACTTTACCACTCGGCATTAAATCGATGGCCTCTTGGTCCAATTTATGGGAAGTTGGCAAGCCATAATGCAGCGAATCTCCGATAACGAATTTGAGGTAATCCAGGTCGTTTGGCCTGCGTAAAATACCGTTTGAAACGAAAATATCTTTCAGACCATCCCCATCGTAATCAGCCATTAAAGTACCCCAACTCCAGTCGGTGGCCGCAACGCCTGACGAAGCTGCGATATCAGAAAACTTTTGCCCCCCCATGTTCAACTGGAGACAATTCCGGCTATACTGATTGAAATAGCCAAACTGCAATTTGTACATGTAAATATCTAATGGGTCCTCGCCAACAGACGATTTCTCAACCTTTTCATCCTCTGGATACATGTCCAGCGTCATCACATCTTGATACCCATCATTGTTGATATCCGCAATATCAGAACCCATCGAGAAGCGGCTTAAATGCTTAAAATGCTCTTTGATTCCTTCTTTATATGTACCATCTTTTTGGTTGATGTAGTAATAATCATCTTCGTGAAAATCGTTGCTGACATAGATATCGAGCCAACCGTCATTATTCAAATCCGCTACAGAAATCCCTAAACCATACCCCATCGCAGCTTGATAAATACCAGATTCTGCAGAAATATCCTTGAATTTGCCGCCATCGTTGCGGTACAGGTAATCTCCAGCTTCGTTATCTTTCAACATCCGCGTATTGACACGGTCATACGAACGGGTGTTATGTACGGCATGATTCAACAAATAACAGTCCAAATCCCCATCTTTATCGTAATCAAAAAAGGCAGCTTGTGTTGCAAAACCGGTAAAATCTAGGCCGTACTCACTTGCTTTCTCCGTAAATGTATTATCGCCATTATTGATGTATAATTCATTGGAACCTTCAAGCCCTTTAAAATTACTGACCGAACAAACATAAATATCGAGTAATCCATCGCCATTCACATCGGCCATGGTCACACCCGTCTTCCAATCTGAAAATCCTTCAATACCCGATTTTTCGGATATGTCTTCGAACTCCATATTGCCCTTATTCAGGTACAATTTATTCTTACCTTGGTTAGACGTAAAAAAAAGATCCACGAGGCCATCATTATTGATGTCACCCGAAGCAACGCCACCCCCATTATAGAAATAGAGGTAATCCAAAATGTTAAATTCAGGTGTTTCCTTTATTTGATTGGTAAAATCAATGTGTGTTTTCGAGGCGGGCAATTTCTCGAATAATTGCACATCATCACCCGATTTACACGAAAGGAAACCAATGGATAAAATGAAACATGCGAGATACTTATTCATACTACTTATTATTTTACTTGAAACACTTGTGCTTTGTCATTGTTTTTTGCGAGGACAACAAAATTCCCTCCTTTACCTTTTGCAATAGCCATTTTACGCACTTGACCCATCGTTTTAAATCCAGTCTTTTGCGAAGTTTTTACAGCAAATTTTCCTTTTCCAAGGCCTTGCAACATCAAACCATACGTGGCATCAAAACGCCCCCATTCAGGAAGCGAGTCAAAGAAATTGCCGGCCAACAAAATATCTAACTTCCCATCGCGGTCAAAATCACTTACTTCAATTCCTCGAATAGGTGAATATTGTGCTTGGTAGGGCAATGCTTGTAAACTAAAATTTCCCTTGCCATCATTGATTAAAAAGGCTGACTCCGTAGTTGTGATTTGGCGAAGTACCATCCCGTCACGCTGTTCATCGGAATACAATTCTTCCACGGTCTTATTGGCATAATCCTTGTACTTGATAAACTTTTGTTTAATCCCTGGTGTTGCACGCTGCAATTCCCCCTTCAAGACCATTGGATAGGTATTTCCGTCCTCGGTTACACATGAAATAAGTTGTTCAACCGTACCATTTTTATCAAAATCATTCACGGATAATGTCGCCGGAAATTCTGCGGAAGCTTTAATTTTTGAATTTAGACCAAAGTTCCCCGCAATGAAATCCATGTCACCATCGCCGTCAATATCAGCAGGTTTCAAGCATCCCCAAAGACCTTCTGATCCAGGAACCATTTCTTGCTTAACTAATTTCCGGCCACGCTCATTTTTGAATACCACAATTGCACCCCAGTCTTGGGCAACGACTAAATCTGCATAGCCATCTTTGTTGACATCCGCCCATTCCGCATCAGTCACCATGCCTAACTCCACAATCTCAGGCATAAAACGTTTCGAGTAGTTTTTGAAACCACCTGTGCCGTCATTTATGTACAGATTACTGCTCGGACTCATACCATATTTCGTGGAAAGCATTCGGGAACCAACAAACAAATCCAAATCCCCATCGTGATCCATATCAGCTGCTGTCACACAAGAGCCATTTTCATAGATCGTTGGGAAGCGAAGGTCGCGTTTGAAATTCCCCTTTCCATCATTTAAATACAGTAAATCATGTAATTCAGGCGCATTAATTTCGAACTCATTACTACCCGTTACTACAAATAGATCTAAATCTTTATCGCCATCTGCATCGAAGAAAATCGCGTCTGTATTTTCCGTCGTTTGATCTAAATTGAAATCGGCCTGCACACTTTCCTTAAACTGACCACTCGCCTGTTGGACAAATAGCTGCTTTTTCTGTCCGGCAGCACCTCCCAAATACACATCATCTAAGCCATCTCCATTCACATCACCTACTGCCATGGCTGGACCTTGAGTAGATAATTTTTGCTTCAATAACACATCGCGATCCCAATCGTTAAACAAACTTTCTTGATGGGTATAATTCAATGATTTCGAAGTGACATCGGCGAAAAGGGAATTGCCAACAGGTTGCTTAAAGGTAAATTTACCTGTTGCCTTAGCATAATCGAGTGTGAGTACTTGATCCACTTGAACGGATTTAAGCACTTGCATTTGATCATCAGGCCAAATAATCTGCAACGAATCAACTTGACCATTTTGACCTAAACCAAAAACCATTTGATGGTCACTGGAAGATTGAAAACCGCGGTTCGGCATTTGCTGCAACACTTTAATTTTACCTTGTTGGAACACGGTCACCTTCGCACCAATCCCATTCAAATTCCTTCCAGTTCCCTTGAGGTGAATAGTCAAATAATGGTTTTTCAACTTCTCGTTGGTCTTATTTTTATATACCGAAAGCGGGGCATTGACGTTATTGACCACTAAATCCAAATCACCATCATTATCTAAATCCCCGTAGGCAGACCCATTCGAGAAACCTGGACCTTCTAATCCCCATGATTTAGCTTGGTTCGAGAAGGTTAAATCGCCTTCATTTTTATAGGCATAATTAGGAATGGGCACCGAAGAAATCTTATCGGTAAACTCTTTATAATCGAATTTCTTTCCATTCAACATTTGTTGCATGGTGTTTCGATCTCCTAAGAAATCCACAAAATCTTGATCCGTTAAATCTTTGGCAATTCCATTGGCGACAAAAATGTCTTTTTGACCATCGTTGTCCATATCAAAAATCAATGCTCCCCATGACCAGTCGGTGGCATGTACGCCGGCCAACTGACCTACTTCACTGAAGGTCCCGTCGCCGTTATTCAACTGCAAATTGTTCCGCATGTATTGATGCCAAAAACCACGTTTCAGCTTCAAATCCACTAAGTTATAGCCTTCAAAAATGGATGTAGTTTTCAAGCGACGGTCATCACCTGGAAGCATATCTGTTACGAAAATATCCAGGTTCCCATCATCATTGATATCCGCGATATCAGCCCCCATTGAACTCAAGGAGATATGCGGCATTTGATTTTCTAAATCTTCTTTAAATGTTCCATCGTGCTGATTGATGTATAAATAATCACGCTCGTAGAAATCATTTGAAATATAAATATCTGGCCAGTTGTCATTGTTGACATCGCCAATCGTAATTCCTAAACCAAAACCGATTAAGCTACCATAAATACCAGCTTTTTCGGATACATCCGTAAACTTGATGCTCTTACCGTCGGGACTGTCGTTACGAAACAACTTATCACCACCTAGTTTGTCGCGCATGTCGCGCAAATTTGTATATCCTAATTTATCGATGGGTGTAAAGCTGTTATTCAGTAGATACATATCTAAATCACCATCACGATCATAATCGAAGAAAGCAGCATGCGTAGAAAGACCACCGTCCTCTAGCCCAGCCTCTTTGGCCATTTCCTTGTAAGTTGGAATGCCACCCTTAATTCCTTGGTTGATGTATAATTGATTTCCACGCGCATCGCGAGAACCAGAATTACACACATATATATCCATTAATCCGTCCCCGTTGACATCTGCGAAAGTCACCCCGGTGGACCAAAATTTCTTACCCACAATACCAGCCTTCACCGTAATGTCTTCAAAATGCATCCCTCCTTTATTCAGGTAGAGTTTATTATCCTCAAAATTAGAAGTAACAAACAGGTCGGAAAGCCCATCATTATTCACATCACCGATCGCCACACCACCACCGTTGTAGAAATTACGGTAGTTGAAAATGTTAAATTCCTTTTTCTCTAAACTTCGATTCACGAAGTCGATACCTGTTTCAGATGCGGGTAATTCTTCGAAGAGCGTATCTTCTTTCGTGGAGCAAGCACAAGCAAGGATGGCAAAGCTACAAAGTAGTACAAAATGCTTCATGGAGTGTTCAACTAATGGACTGCAAAAATACGAAAAAGGCCATGTTTAGAAAATAAAAAGGCAGAACCAATGGCTCTGCCTTTTTATTAAAATTGGGATGAATTAATACCCAGGATTTTGCTTTAACAATGGGTTAGCATCGATACGTGGTTGTGGAATTGGGAACAATTCACGTCTCTTATCTAAATTCTTCATGAACTTACGCTCTAAAGAGAATGTACCGAAACGAATCATATCGTTACGTCTCCATCCTTCCCATGCAAACTCACGACCACGCTCAGCTAAGATATCAGCTGCTGTGATTGAAGTCAATGGATCAACACCTGAACGTCTACGGATTGCGTTAACATCAGCTAATGCCTCAGCAGTTCTTCCTAAACGGAAAGCAGCTTCAGCACGCATCATGATCGCATCAGCCAAACGGAATACTACGTAGTCATTTGATTGATCCCCGTTCGGGTTGTTCTTTTGGATCTCATATTTTTGAGAACGGATACCAGCAACTTGGAATTCTGGATCAGCATCTGTCATTTGATCCTTGTTGAAGTCAGCGATAAATGCTAATGGAGCACCTTTTGCATCTTTCAATTCAGCACCAGAAGCAGCATATTGCTGTCCTTTGATCCACATAGAGTTACGTAAATCTTTTGACTCAAATGAGTTGTAGAAATCCGCTAATGTACAGAAACCGTTCCAAGGTGAGTTACCTAAACCATAAGTTGCTTGGTTCGCATAGTGTAAGGTTCTCATGTGAAAATTCATACCACCTGCTTTGAAGCTATCGTAAGGAATAGTCCAAATGTTCTCTCCAGAACCTTCATTTGCAACGATAAAGTTAGAAAGTGTAGAAGATGCTAAAGACCAACCATTCTTAGACTTGATTACTGCATCAGCAGCATCATAAGCCCCTTGCCAATCAGCTGAACCTTTGTAAACCGCAGCATTCAACTTCAATTTAGCTAACAACATACGCCCAGCATCTTGCGTCATACGTGAGTATGCTTTTCCAGTTACCAAGTTAGGGATAGCTTCAGTAAGTTCCTTCTCAATGAAAGCATAAACCTCAGCACGAGATTTAGTTCCACCCGCCGAAGCATTATCTGTTACGATAGGGACGTTTCCAAACGCATCAATTGCCATGAAGTAATAGAAAGCACGTACTGCACGTAACTCATCTACGGCTTTTTGGTTTGTCTTCACTACTGGGATCAATTGGTTAATCTGAGAGATGTTACCAAAAATGAATCCCCACATACCGTTGATAGGACCGTGTTGTGGAGTCCATGTGTGGCGAGAATACGCCAACCAGTCACCACCGTCAAACCAGTCACCACCACGTGTAGGAACGATCAACTCATCCGAAGATGCTTCACTAGGATTGAACCAATCCCACGTGATACCACGAAGACCACCATAAGCAGGTCCAAGTGCCGCAGCAATTTGAGCGTCAGTTTTTAAGAATTGATCCGCTGGGATCGCATCATAAACTGGCTCAGTTAAATCTGTACAAGACGATAGGGCCAACGAAGCGAAAACACCTACTGAAAGTACTTTATAGATATATTTTTTCATTTTATTAAATTTTTATTGATTCGATTATATAACTAATTGAATACGATTTTGTTTGATTAGAACGTAAGATTTACACCCGCAGTTAATGCACGAGTTTTGTAGTAAGTCTCACGAACATCAATACCTGGAGCAGCTGATCCAATAGCTAAGTTTTGGCTAATCTCTGGATCAACACCTGTGTAGTTTGTAAACACAGCCAAGTTGTTACCTGCTACGTAGATACGCGCACGCTTGAACACTCCCTTAACAGGAATTGTGTATCCAAATGATGCGTTGTTGATACGTAAAAAGTCTCCTGACTCAACATAGTAGTCCATTGGAATCGTACGCTCATCATTAATAATTGAAGTCGCTGCAGATTTCAAAGTACCTGATTCAGCTAAACGACCATCTTGACGACCTAACAACAAGTTGTTTGTGTTAACGATCTTAGCACCTAATTGGCTTGTCAATTGGAATTGGAAGTCAAATGCTTTGTAACGGATGTTTGTAGTCAAACCACCTACGAAAGTAGGGTTAGGATTTCCAATGTATGTACGGTCCTTAGAGTTTGGATCTACAACACCATCACCATTTAAATCTTGGAATACATAACGTCCATTTTCGATCTTAGCGATTTTAGCACCATAGAACTCTCCTACTGGACGACCTGCTTGTAATACTGAGAAGTTTACAGCTGATGTACCACGGATGAATGAACCTAAAGATGTAGGCAAGAATACCTGATCAGGAGCAGCGAATGAATCATTCTTCAATGAAACGATTTCGTTTTTGTTGAATGAAGCAGCTAACGTAGTAGCGATGTTCCAATCTTGAGTTTCTAAGATTTGGTAAGTTAATGACAACTCAACCCCTTGGTTTTTCATCGAACCGATGTTAGCCAACATAGTTGGGTATACATAACCTTTCTCTTGAGGTACGTTTACTGTGTATAACAAGTCTTTTGTTGTACGTGAGTAAAAATCCAAGCTACCAGTCAATTTACCTTTGTATAATGAGAAGTCGATACCACCACCGTAGTTTTCGTTAATCTCCCATTTCAAGTTCGGATTCGGGTTAGATTGGATTGTGTATGCTGGCAAGAAATCATTTGCACCACCATCAAAGTATGTACCAGAAGCTCCGTAGAACGACTTAGATAACAATGGACGAATACCTTCTGAGTTACCAGTTTGTCCCCAGCTAACACGCAATTTCAAGTTATCGATTGTTGAATTACCCTTCAAGAAAGCCTCCTCAGATAAAGTCCAACCAACTGAAACTGATGGGAAAATACCCCACTTGTTGTTATCTCCAAATTTCGTAGAACCGTCACGACGCACGTTAACTGTTGCGAAATATTTGTTCAATAATGAATATTGAGCACGAGCTAAGAAAGAAACCAATTTGTATTGGTTCTTGTAAGAACCCAATAAATTTGGATTAGCACGGATACCTAAACCTGCTCCTAAGTTATTTGCTTCGAAAGCATCTGTCAAGAAGTTGTTGTTTGAGGCACCAAAACCATCAGCAACTACATCTTGATATGTGTAACCAGCCAATACGTTCAATGAAGAAACATCATTCAATTTCTTTGAATATGTTAACGTAGTCTCTAATTGCTTATCAGTAACTGAGTTCAAATTACGGCTTGCCGCGTTACCACCTACTGTAGCTAATAAATTAAGCGGAGTTGATTTCGCAAAGAAAGAACCATCAGCAGTTTGCGTACGCAAAGTTCCTGATACGTTAAATACCAAACCATCTAAGATTGTATAACCAGCAGATGCATTGAATAAGAAATCGTGTAAACGTTGCTTATTAATTCTGTTTTCAACAGTTGCTAACGGGTTAAAGTTGGCAAATGTACCTGGAATTTGGAAGTAAGTTCCATCTGAATTATACACTGGATCCGTAGGACGCATGTTCATCGCAAAACCAATCGCACGGTTATCTGAAAATTGGTTATCAGTTTGTGAAGCAGACATGTTCACTTTCATGGCTAATTTACCATCTAAAGCTTTCGCATCTAAGTTCAAACGACCTGTTAATCGCTCTTTACCAGAACCTTTCAAAGTACCTGTTTGATCTAAATATCCAATAGAAGCACGGTATGATACATTTTCAGAACCTCCTGACACACCCACGTTGTGGTTTTGTGTCAAAGCAGTTTGTGTAATCACATCTAACCAATCCGTGTTAGCACCCAAGTCATCAAATTTTTGATTGAACTTAGCTGCAGCAGCACGAAACTCAGCACCATTCATTAACTGAGGACGTTGAGAGATTGTCTCAGCACCTACATAGTTTGTGTAATCAACTGTAGGAGTTCCTGACTTACCACGCTTCGTGTTAATCAAGATAACACCGTTCGCTCCACGAGATCCGTAGATCGCTGCAGAAGATGCATCACGTAATACGTCCATTGTCAAGATATCCTCTGGAGCAATGTTTTCGATTGGAGCACCAATCACACCGTCAATTACATATAAAGGCTCAGAACCTGCGTTCAATGAACCCGTACCACGTAAACGAACGGTTGGACGTGCATTTGGATCACCAGAAGCCTGTGTGATAACCAAACCTGCTACTTTACCTTGAGCAGCAGCTAATGGGTTTGTTACAACTCCGGCGTTGAAATCACGAGAACCTAAGCTAGTTACTGTTCCTGAAATTTCTTTACGCTTTTGCGTACCGTAACCTACAACCACAACTTCTTCTAAAGATTTGTTGTCAGCAGCTAAAGCAACGTTCACAACAGACTTACCGCCTACTGAAACTTCTTTAGTTGTATAACCTACAAAAGAGAATACCAAAGTCGTGTTCGACCCAGCATTAACTTTATAAGTACCATTTGCATCTGTTTGAGCACCACGCGTAGTACCTTTAACAGCTACAGAAACACCTGGGAGACCTGAGCCATCAGCAGCATCAGTGACTTTACCCGTTACTACATCTTGAGCAAACGCGCCCAAGGAAATTAACAGTGCAACAGCAACACTAAAAGCTTGTTTGAAGCCTAGGTTACTAACACTTGATCGCACAAGGCGACCCACTCTTTTGTAAGAATGAATCATAAGTGAAAAATTAAGGGTTAAAAATAATTAATGATTCTAAGCGGTTCATCTCATTCATCTTTTCGCGTTAAAATGCCTTTGCAAACGTTTACGGTTTAAGGCGAATTTCAAAACCGACACAAAAAACGAAAGAATAAATTGAATAAAAAAATGATTTAAGGTAAGGAATCGGTGAATTGCCAACTAAAAATTGTACGAAATTTAGAATTAGTTGATTTGTAGCACAGTGTAGTACAGATTCCCGAAATAATCTAATTCTGCCCCTATATTACTACATACGAATATTTTTTATCTAAAAACCGCTCAAACAGTTCAAAAACGATTGTAATTTTTCAAGAGAAAATTTTTTTCAAAAAAAATAAATAATTTTTCGGCAATAGATTACTCGCAGATTGATTAGTGATCATTGGAATAATCCTATTAGTTGGAAAAAATGGACAGTGCTAGTCTGTTGAAAATTCAAGGAAGTGGATCATACCCGCTTCCACCCCACGGATGACAAGAGGAAACTCTGCGCAACGTTAAACGAAATCCCTTTAGGAATCCATACTTTTCGAAAGCTTGTTTGGCGTATTCTGAGCATGTAGGCTGATATCTACAGGAATTAGGTAGCAACGGCGAGAGAAATAATTGATACAACTTGATCAGAAAAATGAATAGGTATTTCATGGGATTTGGAGGTGGGCCAACAAATTAAATAAAAGATCTTCAATTCATTGATTAAAATTCCGAATTGAATTAAATTGCTACTCAATGAAGCGCTTAATCGAATACATGAATCAATTACCCAAACGCTCCAAGATCCTCGGACTTGTTGGCATTACCCTTTTCATCGGTATATTAATCCTGGCTAACTCCCATCCTTCTCAGAGCTTTTTCCACGTGAAAACGGTAACGGAAAAAAGAAATGATAGTTTGGCCAACTTATATAATCCGCAAATAGCGCAACAAAAATCCATTAAACTGGATACCTTTTTCACTAAGCTGCGCGAAAAATCAGGTTTTAATGGTGCTGTATTGATTACCCAGTACGGAAAAATCATTTACAAGAAGGGCTTTGGCTATTCAAATTACTTCACCAAAAGTGCGATTAATACCCATACCCACTTTCAACTAGCTTCTGTTTCCAAACAATTTACCGCAGTTGCCATCATGCAACTCAAAGAGAAAGGACTACTGAATTATGATGATGCAATCTATAAACACATCCCAGGTTTTCCATATGACTCTAGCTTGACCATCCGTAGTTTACTTACGCACCGTTCTGGCCTTTCCGACTACGCCTATAATATGGATAAGGTCTATGATAAAAAGATACCACTGACTAATCAAAAAGTAGTCGAGATGATGATTCGTCTTAAGCCGCACATCGACTACCGGCCGAATGCTAAATTCAGTTATAATAACACCAACTACATGTTGCTGGCCTACATCGTTGAAAAACTCAGTGGATTGGGCTTCCGAGAATACTTAAAGAAAAACATTTTTGAACCGGCTGGCATGTCGGAAAGCTTTGTATATGACCCGATGCACCCCGAGATGCTCAAAACGGCCGCTACCGGATATGTTCCACGACGCGGAGGACCGGTCGTATCCGAGTTCAACCACCTAGATGGGGTAACCGGCGATAAAGGCATATATTCCACGGTGGAGGACCTGTATCACTGGGATATGGCTTTGAACGAAGAAAAATTAGTGAAATATACTACGTTAGAGGAAGCATTTACGCCCCAACATACCACGCCGAAAGTGTTACCAAAAAACTATGGCTTCGGATGGAGGCTAACCCAATTGGAAAACGGCGATTGGTTGACCTACCACACTGGCTGGTGGCATGGATTTAAAAACTATTACCTCCACAACCCGAAAGATAACTCGGCTATCATTATCTTGGGCAACATGGCCAATCATGCCTTAGCCAAAGTAAATATTGTACAATCTATTTTATATCCAGAAAAATCAGCCTTATTTATGAAAGGCGAACCACTTCCTTTGGAATTCACCCTAGGAGGAAACTAATTCAAACCATGAAAAAACTACTTTCTCTTTCCATGTTCTTATTCGCAAGCATTGCTGCCTGGGGACAACAATCTGCTGACGATGCCATTAAAGCTACTGTCACCAATTATTTTGAAGGCGTAACTACGGGAGACGCAGCCAAATTGAACAAAGCATTTCATGAATCAGCCATCTTACGCACATTTAATGCGGCTACGGGAAAGATTCAAGATATTCCTGTCAAAACTTTCATCAGCAAAACACCAGCTGGAGGAGTGAAAGCAAGCGCTAAACTGATTTCGTATTCCTATGCCGGAGTTTCAGGATTAGCTGCAGTCGAAATGCAGTTCGACGAATTTAAGTACATCGATCTACTTTCTTTATTACAAGTCAATGACGAATGGAAAATTGTCGCACGTGTATTTAGCCGTGTTGATCTAGATACACAACTCAAAGGTTCCGCAAGCACAGCTACTAAAGCTACTGGCAAAGCGCCTGCAGCGGCTCCTGCAAAAAAGAGCACAGCGAATATCAAACCGAAAAAAGATGACGGATGGTAATAACTAGACGTCGGACGTTAGACGTTGGACTTTAGACGCTGGACCTCAATGTAATAAATAGACGTCGGACGTTGGACGTTAAACACTAGACGCTGGAAGCTAGACGCTGGACCTCAATGTAATAAATAGACGTCGGACGTTGGACGTTGGACGTTGGACGTTAGACACTAGACGCAGGAAACTTCTAGCGTCCAGCGTCTAAAGTCTAGTGTCCAATTACCAATTGATGGGTCCTTTACCTAAGTATTTCTCTACGATAGGCTTATAATACGATTTCAATTCCTCGAAAACAGGAACTACCGGAGATTTGGTATACAAATCATATTTATTGAAATCACGAATCCATTCGAGATATTGTTCGTCTTTGGCCGTCATGAATTGACGGTAACTTCCACCCGAATGCCACGGATAAAACGAGTGATAGCGAATCATCGCCATACCCGCTTCCGGAATTTTATTTTCAGGGTGATTTTTTAACACCTGATACAAGTACTCATCATGCCCCCAAGCCAAGTGCACATTGTCTAATCCACAACCTTCCGTATAAACACCTAAGTCGGTGTTATAGCGCGCATCAGCCATATCTGGATTTAATGCATTAAACTCTGGATACACGCACGAATCTGGTAATTTACAACCTACGACAAATACATCCCCTACCAATCCCCACTGCTCAGCCTGGCTAGTTCCGTCCTCATCCGATCCAAATAAATACATGGCTTTACCCAAATCATGAATCAAACCAACCAATTGCATCCAATCCGGGCGACCTTCGGCACGAAGACCTTCCGCTGATTGCAATAAATGAATGATATTTGGGAGGGTTAAATCGGGGTCAGAAACGTCAACCAAGACATTCAAGCGCTCCATCATTTCCCAGATGTCCATCGGACGCTCAAAAGTCAAGTACTTCTTTTTCATTCGAAGTACATATTCATACGTTTGACGCGAACGCATCTTACGGTAATGCTCTTTGACGGCAGCGGTGATATCCCCCTGCTCATAATTACGAAATTCAGATTTTTCTTTGCTGATGGTTTCCATCTCGTCTTGGTTTAGAGCGATGAAATTACATAATGAATTTTAATGCTGCAAGAAGGATAGGATAATCGAACTCAACAACATTAAAAAACCCAACACAAAAAAGACAGTTGGATTCAAAACTGGCAAACTAGATTCGCTCAATGAAGCTTCATACGGGTTATCACTTAAATACCGCACAGGGATTTCTTGCCCAATTTCACAATGCTTAGCTAAACCCTTCTCCGCTTCCCGACGAAACTCAGCGCCATTGACATAATAAGATACAATCGGAAAATAAATTGGAAATCTACCTGAGTGATCATCCCGCGCATACCTGCGGGAAATCTCAACGATTTTACCGTAGGTCGTTTTTGAATGAGCAATCCAAACTTTCCGCTTGTTGTACAAATAAACACCTACACCAATCAATGCAAAAGCGATAAAAGAAAATAACACCAAAAACAGTGTCATCGATCCTTGAAAAGAACCGGTAGGCCGACCAGAAATCAATAAAATGCCAACTAAATTCATTCGTCTATTTGCGCAGACAGGGAACCCCTGCTCATAATTTTCATCAAAAGACGTACAAAAAATACTGAAAATCAAATACTTAGCATTTGCGCAAAAAGACGTGCGAAGTACACAATTCAAGCACTTTTTTGTATTTTTTGCTGATTCTCGAAAAACAGGATTTCATTTTGACCCATTCGTAGAAAAAATTAGAGTATTTTCAGAAAATAGGTTTTCAAAATGAAGCACAAAGCCCGAAAAATTTATTTTTCTAAAATTTGATATTTCTTTCAAATTCGTATTTTTGACCCGCAAGAAACCTATATCTATGAAACAATCGACTAAAATTCAACTCATGACAATGATGTTCCTCATGTTCTTCGGATGGGGAGCTTGGTACGGTCAAATGAGTAAATATTTATTAAGTACGCTACATGCTACCGGCGATCAAGTAGGGAATGCATACCTAACTTTTTCAATCGCGTCATTCATTGCTCCTTTCTTTGTAGGATTAATAGCCGACCGCTTTTTTGCCGCACAAAAAGTAATGGGCGTACTCAACATCATCGGGGGTATACTGCTCTATTTGCTAAGCCAAACAACAGATCCTGAAATTTTCTTTTGGTATATACTCGCCTACACGATGTGTTTCGCACCCAATTTAGCATTATCCAATTCCATCGCGATGAAGCAAATGCAAAATCCAGAAAAGGAATTTGCCAATATTCGAGTTACGGGTACCGTGGCCTGGATTGTTGTGACAAATATCATCGGATTTTATGCACTTGGAGACAATGTAGCCATTTTTCAAATCGCGATGTATAGCTCATTTGCCCTAGGAATCTACTCCTTTTTCTTGCCAGATACACCTCCGAAAGCCGACAAAAATGCATCTGTCGCTCAGATTGTTGGCCTTGATGCGTTAAAGCTTTTCAAAGACCGTTCGTTCTTGATATTCTTTATTTCATCGATATTAATCTGCATTCCACTTTCCTTCTATTACGCGATGGCGAATCCTTCATTAACAGATTCCCACATGAGTAATGTCGAAAACAAAATGTCCTTAGGTCAAGCCTCCGAAGTGATTTTTATGCTATTAATCCCTTTTGCGTTTACACGATTGGGAGTCAAAAAAATGCTTATCGTTGGATTAATTGCCTGGATTATCCGTTTCGTATGCTTTGGCTACGGAGATGGACTTTCCAGTGAGTGGATCTTATATATTGGTATTATACTTCACGGTGTTTGCTACGATTTCTTCTTTGTAACAGGACAAATATATACCGATCAAAAGGCCGGTCCGCATATCAAAAACTCAGCGCAAGGTCTAATTACCCTAGCAACCTACGGTGTGGGGATGGGTATTGGATCGAAACTTTCGGGTATTGTGCTAGATATGTATACCACGAATGGCGTCCATGACTGGCAGTCGGTATGGATGGTACCTGCAGCCATTGCCGTACTGGTTTTGGCACTATTTATACTTTTCTTCAACGAACGAAAGCAAGTCGCCTAGGTATTCTTAATTTTTCGAAGCATCCAAGGCACGATGGATGGGAAGAGGCGTTGTACAAGTAAGCCAAATCTCTCTAAAGCTCCGCCAACAAAAAAGTAGTTTTTGCCCTGAGAAACGGCATGAACTATTTTTTGGGCGGTGATATTTGGATCAAGTCCTTTGGCTTGATTAGGGTCCATTTTTCCATATTTTTCACCATCTTCATTCATCGCATGCAAGGATATTTCCGTACGGATATAACCTGGCATGATGGTGGAAACCTGAACTCCGTGTTCATGTAATTCTGCGCGCACTGAATCGAAAAACCCAATTAAGGCATGTTTCGTGGCTCCATAAGCTGCCCGACGCGGGGTAGAAATTCGGCCAGCCACAGAGGCAATTGGTACAAAAACACCCGCATGCTGTTTTTGAAACACCGGAATAACTTGTTGGACCAAATGCACAATCGAAAAGAAATTCACTTCAAATAAACTCCGGTACACATCAAATTTAGTATCCAACACAAAAGACCGTTGGCTCACTCCAGCATTTAATACCAGCACATCTATTCGACCAAATGTCTGCAAAACCTGGTTGACTTGTTTGGAATGTGATGGAAGATCCACCATATCAAAGGGCAAGACCAACACGCTTCCTCCATGCGTTTCGCAAGTCTGAGCCACCCGTTGTAATTCGCTTTCTCTGCGCGCCGATAAGACCAGATGTGCTCCCTGGGTAGCAAATTCATAGGCTAAAGCCTCTCCGATTCCAGAAGATGCTCCGGTGATCCAGACAATTTTGTTTTTGAATTCCATACGCCAAATATAAAAAAGTAGAGACGCGATACCTCGCGTCTAAATTAAAAAGACGCGAAGTGTCGCGTCTCTACAATTGCTCTAACTCCCGAAAGAACTCCGCCATCGGATTGACTTCCAACAGCTGAAGTTTCTGCCACAAGCGAATCGCCTTCGTCATCAAACCACTTTCAATTAAAAAGCCGTCGTGCCCGTAAAGTGAATCAATAACTTGAAAAGAAGCACCGGGGATGTGTTTGGCTAAAAACTCCTGTTCAACGATCGGAAAAAGTGCGTCGGATTTAATCCCAATCACCAAGGTGTTCGATTTGATCTGCTTGAGTGCAGGTATAATTCCACCGCGATTACGACCGACATCCTGAGAATCCATCATTTTGGAAAGGATGTAATAGGAGTAGGCATTGAAACGCTGGGCCAACTTCTCCCCTTGGTATCGTTGATAAGATACCGCACGTAATGTTTTTTCTAAGGAATGGTCTTGCCGGGACTGGGTCACTTGATACGTTTCATAGTTACGATACGAAATCAAGGCCGTGGCCCGAGCTGCTTTCATCCCCTCAATACCTGCTTTTGGATGCGATTCGCCCCATGTCTTATCTACCTCGATCGCCATCCGTTGGGACTCATTAAACGCTACTCCCCAAGGAGAATGTACCGCATTCGTAGCCACTAAAATCAAATTCTGAATCAAATCGGGACATATAATTCCCCACTCAACGGCTTGTTGGCCACCCATCGACCCACCAATACACGTTTTAATTCGATGAATCCCCAATTCTTTTCGTAACAGTTCAAATGAATGAACAACATCGCGAATACTTATATCTGGAAATGAATGAAAATAGGGGTTACCCGTTGATGGATCCGTAGACAATGGCCCCGTGGAACCATAATGTGAACCTAAAATATTGGCACAAACAATGAAATTATTCTCCGGGTTAAATAATTTACCTAGCCCTACCAACCCTTGCCACCAGTCGGCAACATCCTGACTTCCCGTGAATGCGTGGCAAATCCAGATCACATTATCACCTGCGGCGTTCATCTGACCCCAAGTTTGGTAAGCCAAATCGAGTTTAGGAAGCGATGCTCCGCTTTCTAATGGAAATGTATGGGGATAGTGATAGTGTCTAAATTCTGCTTGCATCATTAACGATTTATATTTCCCTAAACAGGCATTTGCCTGGGGTAGGAATTAGCACCGGGGTCAAAATTTTGACGGGTTGCCAGAAGATCAATGAGCCTAGTCTCTCCCTTCTTCTTTATAATTCAATGCTTAACAGCGACTGAATGAGGTGACAAAGTAAATCATGAAATCAGGAAATTCCAAAATTCTCTTGATATTTGCCGCATGAAACAACTAAATCTCTTTTATATAGGCTTCGCTGCAATTCTCTATGCGGTGCATGTAAGCCCGTGGTCACAGTTGTTACATCCCGACGTACGCATGATTTTTGTATTTTTAGTATTTCAGTCCTATTTAACTTTCAACATTGCACAAATTGGCCTAAAAGACGGAAAAGAAAAATTCGTCCAATTTCAATTGGTTAATCTTACCATACGCTTCATTTTAAGCCTTTCGTTCATTGGTTTTTTCGCCTATTCGGGCACCCCAGAAATTTACTTGTTCGTAATCAACTTTTTTGTACTCTATTTATGTAGCGCAAATTTTGAAATAATTGGCTTGCTTCGTAACTTGCGACGTTTTTAGAAAAAGGCTAACTGAAATTTAATTTTTTTATGCCCTAAAAACGGCTAATCAGCGAATTAGCTGATCATTAGAAATCAATAAAGTAAAAGCAAGAATTACGATGCCGATTAAGACTTTTTTAATGAAAATGTATTTTTCAAATATAATCATTGGATTATTATTCAGTTTTTCAAGCTTTTCACTGCTCGCTAATGAGGAGTCTGTAACACATGATTCAACGCAAGCTCATGCGAATGTACCGGCAACTAAAGAAGCTGAATCTACCAAATTTGATCCTGGTAAATTAATCTTGCATCACATTGCAGATGAGCACGAATGGCATTTCTTTACTGTGGGCCATTTCCATGCTACTTTGCCGCTACCTTGTATAGTTTATACGCAATCAGCGGGTCTACAAGTTTTTTCTTCGTCTAATTTCAAAAATGAGCACCACGAGGAGGTTCCTTATAATGGTTTCGTTTTGGAGCATGGTAAAATTCATGCTGAAAATGGCGAGAAGGTATATGATATTTCAATTACCAAAAACGTGGCTTCCCTATTGATATCAGCTGTTTTATTGTTGACAATCTTCATTGGAATCGGTAAAAAATACCAAGACAATCCACACAGAGCTCCTAAAGGACTTCAATCCATGTTCGAACCGATCATCATTTTCGTTCGGGATGAAATTGCAAAGAACAACATTGGCGAAAAGCATTACCGTCGTTTCATGCCTTATTTATTAACGATCTTCTTCTTTATCTGGTTTAACAATATGTTGGGCTTGATTCCAGGAGGAGCAAACGTAACTGGAAATATCGCGGTAACGTTAGTATTAGCGATTATTGCTTTTATTGTCACCAACTTCAATGGTCGGTCAACCTATTGGACACACATCTTCGCGATGCCAGGTGTTCCGAAATGGATGTTAATTATCTTAACCCCGGTAGAAATTGTGGGCGTATTTATGAAACCGTTCTCGTTAATGGTTCGTTTGTTCGCAAACATCACGGCAGGTCACATCATTTTATTAAGTTTAGTATCCTTGATTTTCATTTTTGAAAATGCTGCTTTAGGACTCGCTGTAGTTCCTTTCTCACTTTTCATGAACGTAATTGAGCTAATTGTTGCCTTCATCCAAGCCTTCATCTTTACGATGTTAGTATCGAATTATATCGGATCGGCGGTAGAAGAGCATCACCATTAATTTGTAAATTTTTTTATTATATAAACCCAAATCGTATGTCTATTTTGTCGATTTTATTAGAAGTTTCTGTAGGTCTTGGTCTTGCAGGTATTGGTGCTGGTTTAGCTGCTTTAGGAGCTGGAGTAGGTATCGGTAACATCGGTGGTTCTGCTATGGAAGCTATCGCTCGCCAACCAGAAGCTTCTGGAAAAATTCAGGGTGCGATGTTGATCGTTGCTGCCTTCGTTGAGGCGGTTGCGTTATTCGCTGCTGTAATTTGTCTATTGGTTACTTTGAAATAAGAAACCAATAGAATAAGCCCAAGGGTTAGCCTTGGATTCCTTATTCAAAACATTTAAAACGCAATTTGGAATGCATTAGGCGCCAAATTGCGTTTTCTAAAATTGAAATACTGTAAATATTAATATACCATGGAGTTAATTACCCCAGACTTTGGACTAATCTTCTGGCAATTGCTTGTCTTTGGAATTCTATTTTTCCTTCTAGCCAAATTTGCTTGGAAACCCATCATTCAATCGTTAGCTGAGCGTGAGCAATCCATCGACGAAGCGATCAAATTGTCAGAAACAACACGTGCTGAAATGGCTGAGTTGAAAGCTGGCAACGAACAATTAATTGCTTCTGCACGTGCGGAACGCGATGTATTGATCAAACAAGCAAAAGAAGCGTCTGATGCGATGATTGCACAAGCAAAATTAGATGCACAAACAGCTGCCAATCAAGAAATTGAAAAAGCGCGTGTTTCTTTTGAGCAAGAAAAAGCTAGTGCTGTCGCAGCAATCCGCAAGGAAGCTGCAACGCTTTCGTTAGACTTAGCTGAGAAAGTGTTAAAAAGCCAATTAAAAGACAAAGCAGCTCAGGAGAAATTAGTCACTGAGTGGATGGCTGACGTTAAATTATCATAATCGAATAAACCATGTCAGAATTAATTGTAGCTCACCGGTACGCTAAATCATTGCTTGACTTCGCCATTGAAAAAAATGCCGTAGAAGCAGTAGCTAAGGATATGATTGATTTCGCAGAAACATGCGAAGGAAGTTATGAATTAGTATTAGCGCTGAAAAGCCCAATCATCAAGCATTATACGAAGCTTGCTATATTAGCGAAGCTATTTAAAGATAAATTCAACCCGGTGACATACGGTATATTCGTGATCATTACGAATAAAAACCGCGAGAAAATTTTACCAGCAGTAGCGAAAGAATTCATCTCGATGTACACGGATTATAAAGGAATTCAAAAAGCAACCGTGACAACAGCATCTGCATTAACGGCAGAACAAAAAGTGACGGTATCGAAGATTGTCAAAGATTACACAGGTAAAGAAGTAGAATTGATCGAACAAATAGATGAAAGCCTAATTGGAGGTTTCATTTTAAAAGTTGACGACCAACAAATCGATGACTCGATTAGACGGAAGCTCAATGATCTAAAAGTTTCTTTAGCATCTTAAATTGAAAGGCCTTGGGAACAAGGCCTTTTTTTAGCTCTTCCTTATGAAAAAATTCTCACTGTTTACAGGCTCATTAATTTCTGGATTAGCGATCGCTATTGGTGCTTTTGGCGCGCATGCTTGGAAAGACTATTTACGCGAAATCAATCGCCTAGATACCTTTGAAACGGCGGCACAATACCAAATGTATGGCGGATTAACCTTATTGCTTTTGGGCGTTTGGCAAATACAAGTGTCGAACCGACTGTTAAAATCGGCCGGATATTTGATCTTTACTGGCAGCTTGATTTTCCCAGGATCACTCTATTTGATTTGTATCACGCAAAATACGTTTTGGGGAATGATTGCCCCTATGGGAGGTTTGGCCTACATCACGGGATTCTGCTTCATGGCCTACGGGACGCTGAAACAATAATTAGTGACGCATCACTAAATCGAGACTATTCCAGACAATCTCTCCCATCGTTTTGCATTGCAAGAAACGCGGATCATCGTAATGTTTCGCGAGTTCACTCTTTAATTGATCCACATTTTCCTGAGGCGCAATCTCATCTTTCGACATCACCGTCATTAAATCAGACACACGCTGGCTTTCGGATTTAAGCCTACTGGAGATCATGGAACGCTCTTCGATTTGGTACTGCCAAACAGATTCTGGCGTCATATATTTCATCCCCAGCTCAATCAAGGCATTATTCTGCTTGAAGTACTGTGGCATGTAAACCGAACGTTTTCCTTCAAAACACTGTTGGTCAAAGTCAATTGGCCGAATTCGATAATAAATCTCCTCAAAATCAGGATTCGTAATCACCACAAAATTGGCACTATGCATATCCCCCAATAATTGCACGAGACAACGCTCATTAAACTTGACAAATTCTTTGGCTAAACGAATCGGGGATTCTAATTCAGCCTCCAAGTCTTGCTTTAAAAATGTATCCCCTGGAATTCCAGCAATATGCTCCTCCACCAATGTATTGTCATAAGTCACGTAGTTGATGCGATTAGGCGACAAAATATGCTCAAGTTCTAAGCCATACACCCGTGAGGCATCCGCAATTTTGATGTAGAAATAATCAAAGTTGTCATTCACCCGATTCACAATACGAATCCGAAAGGGATGCGTATTTCCATAGGTACAATAATCTACTCGATCAATGACTAAGTGTTTAATCACCTCCTCATTCCCGTCTGTTTTCAAATCCGCATAGATTTGCTTGAGTGCCTCATAGACCTCCGGCTGATCCGCTGGTGAGTAAAAAACAGTTTCCCAGAGCGTATCTGCACCATTTTTATCGTAGAGTACGATCGCATTATCATAACGCAATAAATCCTGATACGATATATTCATCTCGTGCTCCCGATTGTATTTATGCAAATACCGCCGAAGCTGATTGTTAATCCGATAAAGTATCTTTTTCTTGGAGATTAAGGCCATTACTCAACGAAGTCTAGCGATTTACCAAAGGTATCCTTCAGTTGGCTGATGGCAAATAAGGCCAAACTAAAACATAGCGCACCTACCCATGCTGCCGCATGAATAAGACCGAGCGATGGAATGAGGAATTTAAATAGCAAGCTGATGGGAATCAAGGCACCCCGAACAAAATTGGGTACCGTTGTCGTCACCGTCATGCGGATGTTGGTGCCAAATTGCTCCGACGACGCCGTCAAAAATACGGCCCAATAACCCCCCAAAAAACCTAAGGCGGTTATGAGTGTATTCGCAAATACTTGCGAAACATCGGTTGCCACATACAAGAAGTACAAGGTAAGGCCCCAGGCTAACACGAGATATAAGAACACGACCTTGTTCCGACTCTTGAACCATTGGCTTAATGCACCGCTAACAAAATCTCCTACGGAAAGCCCAATGTAACAATACATTATAGCGTCTCCGCCTGTGATGGTTCCTTGAATGCCAATGAGCTGCGTGATCTCGGGAGCAGAGAAAACTAAAATCCCGATGATATACCAAATGGGAAGACCCATTAAAATACAATACACATATTTTTTAAATGTAGGCCACGAAGTAAAAAGCTGAAAGAAATTCCCTTTAGAAACATCGGCCTGCATGCCTGTATACATACTTGACTCAAACGTGCCCAGCCGGAGTAGCAATAAAGCTAGCCCCATGCCTCCTCCGATAAAATAACAGGTACGCCACCACTCAGGATCAACACTTAAACTGGCAACAATCGGTGCAAACACCGCACCCGCTGCCCCGACCCCAGCGATGATTAATGTACCTATTCCTCGTTTAGAGGCAGGCAAAGTTTCATTTACTAACGTAATTCCAGCACCTAACTCGCCGGCCAATCCGATTCCAGCAATAAAGCGCAAAACCCAATAGGTATTTAAATCGGTTACAAAACCATTCAGCGCATTAGCTATGGAATAAAGCAAAATAGAGCCAAAAAGAACCGATTTGCGGCCTTTTTTGTCGCCGTATACCCCCCACAATATACCACCGAGCAGCATGCCACCCATTTGGACATTCATCAGGTTCAGCCCTTGGTTCAATAATTCAGCGCCCGATAAACCCAAACTTTTCAAGCTAGGATTACGCACAACAGAAAAAAGTATGAGGTCATATACGTCAACAAAATAGCCAAGAGCGGCTACGGCAATGAGCATTTTGGCTTTCGAACTTATTTTTTCTGTTTCCATATTAACGCGATAACATATCCGATCGATGGGAATCGAGCTTCAAAAAGATAAATAACAACACCGTGAATGACCATAATGATGAGCCCCCGTAACTCAAGAAAGGAAGCGGAATTCCCATAATGGGCATGAGGCCAATCGTCATGCCAATATTAACCAAAAAGTGAAAAAAGAGAATACCTGCAACCCCAAATCCATAGGCGCGGGCAAACCGAGATCTTTGCAAATCAGCTAAATACATTAAACGCCACAAAAATACCATAAACAAAATCACGACTACCGAGACACCAAAAAAGCCAAACTCTTCACCAATCGTACAGAAAATAAAATCTGTACTCTGCTCAGGCACAAAATCAAATTTTGTCTGCGTACCTCCCAGGTAACCCTTACCCCAAAAACCACCAGATCCAATCGCAATTTTAGACTGGGTTACCTGGTATCCTAAGCCGCGCGGATCAAACCCAGGATCCAATAAGACCTTAATTCGATTTCGCTGATGCTCCTTTAACACATGGTTCACGACCCATTCCACAAGCATCGCCAGCGTCATAATAACTGAAATACCCAACGCCATTTTTACATAGGTTTGCCACATCCGCTGCAAGTATATGGGCATGAGTATAACCAATATGATGGCAAAAAAAAACAAAATCAAAAAGATAGTGAGCGGCTCGAGCATCAACGCACTCACAAAAAGAAAAATACCCCCGAGTAATATACTGGGATACTCACTAGGCAAACCTTCCCGATAAAGCAAGATGATAAATGATACAAAAACGAGAGCAGATCCCGTTTCGTTAGAACCAACAATTAATAAAATCGGCAAGGCAATAATAAGGGCGGCACGCCATTGATCTTTAAATCTTCCTAAATTTACCTGTGGATCATTTAGATATTTAGCTAACAATAATGCTGTTGCTGTTTTAGCAAATTCGGCCGGTTGGATCGTCGCCGAACCAAACTTAAACCAAGAATGTGACCCATTAATCGTTACCCCTAAAAAGGGCACTGCGATGAGCAGCAGAATAAACAAGCCATAAATGAAGACCGCAAACGATTCAAAAAATCGAAAATCTAGCGCGAAAATAAACATGATCAAGACGAAACTCGTCCCGATCCATATCAATTGTTTCCCCGCATTGGACGTATAAAAAGCCGCATCCGTCAGTCCTAAAGGCGATTCTGGATTGTATATCGCTGAATAAATACTCATCCAGCCGAGCAGCACAAAAAGCGCATAAAGCCCTACGCTTATCCAATCAATCCGACTCTTTAATTGTCCTGACGATCCGCTCATTTTTTTAAAGTATCCGTTTTAACGCGATTGGCCGGTCGGTTATACACCACATTAGCCAAATAACTCATATTCATAAACTTCGTCTCAACCGCCTTGCGATCTACACGTCCTTTCAAATATTTCTCAATAATCAACGAAGCAATAGGCGCGGCAGCAAAACCACCGAAACCCGCATTCTCCACAAACACCGCAATCGCAATCTTCGGATTATCCTTGGGAGCAAAGGCGATAAAGACCGAGTGATCTTTTCCTTTTTGATTCTGCGATGTACCCGTTTTCCCACACATCGTGATATCCGGAATACGACCATCTGCCCCTACCGTACCGTGTAAAACCGCATCTTGCATACCTTGAATGACTACAGGATAGTATTTGGCGTCTACGCCAACTGACACCGGATTTTTATAAAATGGATCCAATGTCCGACGAGGACCAACGCCTTTCACTAAATGTGGGGGAATGTACCAACCGCGATTAGCAATAATCGCAGCAAAATTGGCCATCTTCAATGGACTAACAACCAGCTCTCCCTCCCCAATACTCAACGAATAAATATTCGAGAATTTCCACGTATTCTCCCCTTTGTATACTTTATTATAATACTCCACGGTAGGCAAATTACCCCGTTTTTCATTACTCACATCCACCCCTAGTTTACGTCCAAAACCAAAATTTGCGACTAACTCCGACCACCTCTTCAGACCCTGAGCTGATCGTTCATAGGTATCACCCGTTGTCCCATCATACAATATCTTACGAAATGCATGGTAAAAATAGGGGTTACAGGACCACTGAATGGCATTATGCAAATCATTATGCGCCGTTGTATGCACGTGACATTTCACAGGTGCCCCCGCATGGCCAAAGACAGATCCCGCCGATATAATACCGAGCTGCTGACCCACTAAAGCTTGCACCAATTTAAACGTAGATCCCGGTCGGTAATACGCAGATGGCGGCCGATTGATCAAAGGCTTCAACGGATCTAACGCTAGTTTTTGGTAATATTTTGAAAAGTTTCTGCCCGCTAACAAACTGGGATCATAAGAGGGAGCTGAAACCATGGTTAAAATCTCTCCGGTGGCCGGCTCAATAGCCACGACACTTCCCACCTTATGCATCATCAAACTATCCGCATATTCTTGCAAGCGGATATCGATACTCGTATATAAATTTTGACCAGCCACTGGATAAACATCCAATTTCCCATTTTTATAATCGCCTTTCTCTACTCCATTACTGTTCACCATCCGGTATTTAACCCCACGCTGACCTCGCAATACATCCTCATAATACGACTCAATTCCCGAAACCCCCACAAAGTCGCCTTGACGGTAATAATCATCCGGCTGCTCCTTTAACGAATTGGGATTGATTTCAGCTACATAGCCGAGCGCATTGGAAAAAGCAATCGATTGATAGGTCCTAAACGCGGTAGTCGTAATCGAAAAACCGGGGTAATCGACCATCGCGTCTTGTATGCGGGCAAAATCTTGTTTGGATAGATGCTTCATAAAAATAGATGGCTTCACGCGGGAATATGACCTAGCCTGACGGGTAACGGTATCAAAATATCCCCGTGTAATACCAAACAAGGCACAAAAACGATTCGTATCCGCCACATAAGCTTTGCGCGGCGTAATGTACACATCGTAAACTGGCGTATTATATACAATTAATTTTCCGTGGCGGTCATAGACTTCTCCGCGAAATGGAACCTGAATAATCTTCCGAATGGCATTGTTATCCGCCGCCTTCTCATAGGTGTCATCGATCAATTGCAGGTAAAACAACTTGCCTAAAAAGACTACCGCCACCGTCAAAAAAACAAGAAATAAGATTAGTCGGCGACCCTCAAACACGTTTAAATTACATTTATGTCAATAACATGGCAATTTAAGCATATTTCCGAATTATTTGGGAAGACTTTTGATCAATGCAATCATCGCAAAAGCGATGGATCCTAAGGATAAGCCCAGTGTAAACCAAGGTGTTGCCAAATGAAAATAACCGTCTAAATAGCGACCAAGATAGACACCTCCTAAAATGGTGACCAACATTTGAAATGCTGCTCCAATAAATCGCTGATAATTGTTCATGAAAAAATTAAAATAATCGGCTAACCACACACTAAAATTATCCCTTTTTCATTTATATATATTGTAAATTTGAAAATTATACGCATTCCATCCCTATGAATAAACTGTTGGCAGCTTTAATCCTCGTGATGCTCAACTGGGCCTGTTCCCAGCAAAGCACTCGACCTGCTGCCGTAGCTTTTCATAATGTGAATGCCAAGTACAACGCCATTTTTCAGGCAGACCGATTGCTAATCTCATTGACGAACAAAGTAAGGGAAGAGAAAAAAGAAAATTTCTCTAATGCGTTACCCATTCTAGCCCCCATCGATACAAGCTTTTCACAAAGCTATGCCAAAGAGATTGCGAACCTCGTTCGTAAAGCAACCTTAGTCATCGATCGGCATCAAAACTCCCGCTTCGTAGACGACGCCTATTTGATTATTGGCCGCGGCAGACTCCTCCAGCATGATCTAACAAATGCATTAGAGACGTTTAAATATATCAATTCGATCGAACACGACCCGAAAACACAGCAGTCGGCACTCATCGAATTAGCTACGATCTACCTGCATCAGGCCGACTACCCTTCTGCGCAGAAGGTGTTTAATTTCATCGCAGAAAATCCGATGAATGCAAACCAAGAGCAACACTTATTATTGGTTCAAGCCTTCGCCTACCAAAAACAAAATGCAATTGCCAAATCGATTCCTCTTCTAGAAAAAGCCGCTCCCCGCGTAAAAAATCGAGCAGAACGTGGCCGACTATTCTACATACTTGGCCAAATGCATCAAGAGCTTGGGCAAACCGCTGCCGCACGAAAAGCTTACGAGCAATGCCTGAAACAAAAGTCTAGCTATAGCCTAACCTTGCATGCACAAATAGCGATATTGTCCTTAACTGAAAATATCCCAGGATTAGAAAAACTTGTCAAAGACCCGAAGAATCAAGACCTACAATCTGATATTTTTCTAGCCATTGGTCAAATACATTTCCAGAACAAAGACTATGATTTGGCCCGAAAGAACTGGGAAAATGGAGGCACAAACAATCCCAATAAAGGCGAATTGTATTTCCAGTTGGGCCAGCTGTTCTCCAACCAATTGAAAGACTACCGCAATGCAGCAAACTATTTCGACTCAGCAGCGACATTTTTACCTGGCCAACACAGTCAATATCAATTAGCCCAAAAATTGCGGACACAGTGGGGCGAATTTGCGCGCCTAGATGGTTCGATTCAATTACAGGACTCCTTGTTGAAATTAGGTCAACGGTCCGACATTGACTTAAAGGCGATGTATGAGAAAATCCAAAAGTCGAAAAAAGCAAAAAAGGATTCGGTTCAATTAACTATTGCCTCTACGTCGAATGTAAGTTTGGCCACATTTACGCGTAGGCCGTCAACGCCCGAACAGCAAAGTTTTTATTTCTACAACGATCAGGCTCGGGTGCAGGGCCAACAAGAATTTAGCACCAAATGGGGTATGCGCACCTTAGAAGATTTTTGGAATCGCAAAAACAAGCAGGCGGCAGTACTGACTGATGCACCGCTTATGCCAAGTACTGTGGCTCAGACGAATATGGTAGGCGAATCAGCACAAACGCAAGATTCACTTCAGATTTGGCTTAACTCCATTCCGCGTACCGAAAAACAACAAGCTGACATTCAGAAAAAACGAGAAAAAGCATTGTTCGATTTAGGCAAATATGCCAAACTTGAATTGGCGAAAAATGACTTAGCAACCAATTCATTAACGCATTTGCTGGGCGATTATCCTCTGACTTCCTTTGAGGCTGAAGCACTTTATCTACTCTATTTAAGTTCGGATAAACCGAAGACATATCGCCAACTTCTTTTTGACAAATACCCGAATTCATATTTCAAGCAAGCGATTTTGACCTTGGAATTTGGTGGCTTAACCGAGGGAAAAGAATTAGAAGCACAGAAAAATTACGAAAAAGCTTTTGCGCAATTTAAATCTGGAGACTTTACCGCCTGTATCGCGCAAGCTGATTTACTGCTTCAATCTTTTCCAGGTAGTAAATGGGAAGATAAAATTGTATTTTTAAAGGCCCAAAGTTATGGCGGCTTAAAGGATTTTGACCGATATAAAAAAGAACTCAAACAATTTGAACAGGCCTATCCGAAAAGTCCGCTCATACCCGAAGTGAAAGCCTTGTTGGAAAAATTTACCCAAAACAACCGTTAACATGTTTGCATTCGAAGCAGGAAAGTATGCCAAATTTATCCGATTCATGTACCGATTTTTTCTCGGTACGACCGCCGCATCTATCCTGTTTATTGTGGCCGTGAATTACAATTTTTTATGGTTGTTTGGTGGTATGCCCAGTTTGTATGAATTAGAGAATCCCAAAAGCCAAATGGCCTCACTGGTGATTTCGGAGGATGGTCAAGAGATTGGAAAATACTTCCGCGAGAATCGCAATCCCCTTGAATTTGAACAGCTCCCTGACAATATCGTTAATACGCTTGTGTCTACGGAAGACGCCCGCTTTACGTCACATTCGGGAATTGACATCCGCTCCATGTTTCGTGTCGTATTTTCATTAGGTACTGCCGGCGGAGGAAGTACCATTTCACAGCAATTAGCCAAAAATTTATTTCATACGCGCTCAATGGAATTTGGCGAAGATGATCCCGTTTACTTAGGCTTATTAATGAAAATCGATGGCGTAAGAACCGTGATTGCCAAAGTCAAAGAATGGATTTTAGCTATCCGTTTGGAACGTCGCTATACCAAACAAGAGATCATGGCCATGTACCTAAATGAGGTAAGTTTTGGTAATAATGCCTATGGAATCCAAGTGGCCTGCCGGACCTATTTCCAAAAAGACCTGCAAGACGTAACTCTTCCGGAGGCCGCCACGCTAATCGGCCTACTCCAAAATCCTTCGTTGTATGACCCGCGCGTTCGTCCAGAAAGGACGATGGAACGCAGGAATGTGGTGTTAGGCCAACTAGCCAAATATGAATTCATCACGGAAGAGGAACTTCCCAAATTGCAAGATGAGCCACTCAATTTGCGCTATCGTGTCGAAAATCAGAATACGGGAGCAGCGCCCTATTTCAGAGAAGCTATTCGCCAGCAGGTATTGGCTGCTATCAAAGAGTTAAATCAAGAACGTCCAGAGGATCAGCAGTTAAACCTCTATACCAGCGGGTTACGCATATATACGAGTATCGATTCACGCATGCAGAAATACGCGGAGGAATCCGTTCGAGAGCACATGCGTGCGGAACAAAAGTTATTTTATGATCATTGGCGAGGACGCAATCCATGGGTCAATGAAGAAATGAAAGAAATCAAGGGCTTCTTGCGCGATGCCATGAAACGCACCCAGCGCTACCGCGATTTAATGTCGGCCTACAACAACGACGAATTCAAAGTATGGGAAGAATTACGCAAGCCAATCAAAATGACCGTCTTTACCTACGATGGCGACAAAGACACCACCTTGAGTCCGATGGATTCGTTAAACTATTATAAACGCATATTAAACTGCGGCATGATGGCGATGGATCCGATGAATGGACACGTCAAAGCCTGGATCGGAGGCATCAATTACAAGTACTTTAAATTCGACCACATTTCGCAAAGTAAGCGTCAGCCGGGTTCGACCTTTAAACCATTTGTGTACGGAGCGGCCATTGAAAATGAAATCGTTACTCCATGTGATGAATTGGTGGATGAACCTGTGACTTTTGGTGAAGAAGATGGACTAAGCGGAGGAACGTGGACACCGCAAAATTCAGATGGCAAATACAGCTACCAAAATATGAAAATGCGGCGAGCAATGGGATTATCCATTAACTCCATTTCTGCCAAACTAATGAAGCAATTAGGCCCGGATAAGATTGCAGAATTTGCCCATAAATGTGGAATCAATAGTCCATTAAACGAAGTACCTTCCTTATGTTTAGGTGCATCTGAAGTATCCTTATTGGAACAAGTCTCTGGCTACGCCACGCTCGCCAATGGTGGTGAAAAAATTGAACCTATTTTAGTGTTAAAGATTACAGATAAAGTGGGCAATGTACTCCGCGAGTATTCTCCTCCCGTAAAAGCAGTCATCAAGCCAGAAACAGCCTATTTAATGACGTACATGTTACAAGGTGCGGTCCATGAACCCGGTGGTACAGCCGAGGGTTTGAAGCGTACATCGATTGTTGCGGGGAATGAAATAGGCGCCAAAACAGGTACGACCTCAAATTATTCAGATGGCTGGTTTATGGGAGTTACTCAAAAATTAGTGGCTGGTGTATGGGTTGGCGGTGACGATCGCAGTATCCACTTCCGTAGTTTGGCGCTTGGTCAAGGGGCCAAAATGGCGATGCCAGCTTATGCGAAATTCATGGAGAAGGTATATGCCGACCAGTCTTTAGCGATCGAGGGGTATCGAAAGATGCCATTCATCAAACCTGAAAATTTTGTTTTTGATTTTAGTTGTAATGGTCGCGTGGCGGTAGATTCAACTGCCACTGAAGCACCTCTCACTCAATAAATATGCGTTTTTTAGCCCTTATAGTCGTTATTTTTTGTTTTTCATGCCAGCAAACACCTGAAGAAAAAGGGGAAGCACTTGCCAAGCAAAACTGTGGTTCTTGCCATAAATTCCCAGATCCAAGTTTGCTAGACAAGAAAACATGGAACGAGGGGGTATTACCAGAAATGGCTTATCGATTAGGTATTGGCAATCGCTTTGAACTACTCACCAAAATTCCAGATGAGCAATATCAAAGTGCCATGCGATTAGATATCTATCCAGAAACCCCTAAAATTAGCCAGGAGGATTGGGATTTAATCGTAGCCTATTACACGGCAAAAGCACCCGAAAAACCATTGCCCCAACCGAAACGCAGTCCAATCAGTTCCGACCTTTTACATTTCAAACGGGAATCTTTTATTTCCCCCGCTGATCCTATGGGAGCTGTTACATCCATTCGCATACACCCACAGAAATCTGAGGTTTGGGTAGGTACTCGCATGCACAAACTATGGATATTAGATGAAAAACTGAAAATTAAGCAAACCATTCAGACACCTACGCCCATTGTTCACACACAATTCGTAGGAAAGAATGCATATGCTGTTGGCATTGGAAAATTGTATCCGAATGATCAGCATATTGGCCAACTCGTTTCGATTGACGAAAACAAGAAGCAAGTCACACTTGCAGACTCCCTAACAAGACCTGTTGATGTACAATTGGCAGACTTCAATCAAGATGGCACGACTGATTACTTAATTTGTGAGTTTGGATTTGAGGCCGGAAAACTCAGTTGGGTCGATGGAAAAACCAAGAAAAAAAACAACTTAAAAGTAGCTCCGGGAGCTCGAAACGTCGTAGTGAAGGATTTTACTGGCGATGGGAAACCCGATTTTATGGTGCTCATGGCGCAGGCTAGAGAAGGGGTTTCGCTGTATATTAATAAGTCAAGTGGCATTTTTGTTGAAAAGCCATTATTACAGTTTGAAAGTGTTTCCGGAAGTAATTACATGGAAGTTGCTGATTTCAACAAAGATGGCTTTGATGACATTATGATTACGAATGGAGATAATGCGGATTACTCGTATGCTAAAAAAGGATACCATGGCGTGCGTATTTATCTAAATGACAAGCGCTACAATTTCAAAGAAGCCTTTTTCTATCCAGTTTATGGGGCATATAAAACACTGGCGCGAGATTTTGATCAAGATGGCGATTTAGATTTAGCGATGATCGCATTCTTCGCTGAGAATGACCAGGGAAAAATTGAGTCTTTTTTATATTTCCAAAATCAGGGAAACATGAAGTTTAACGTAAGCAATTTGAAGATCCCTGGAGATGGACATTACATCGCGATGGATGCGGGCGATGTGGATCACGATGGAGATATTGATATATTGCTGGGCAATTATCAGTTTGGAAATAGAAAACCAGGTGCGAATAACACACCTGGCCTCCAGTTAACTTACTATAAAAATCTACTTCGTTAGTTTCGCACCATGCGGAACGAATCCTTGAGCTAATTGACTTTGGCTTAAGTAAGAAGCGCCATAAGTCCAAGCGACTTTTTGAGTTTTTCCTTTAAATTGATAGGTAAAGTCTTGGTTGACAGGAAGATAATCAAATGCCATACGCGGTTTAAATGCGTACATTTTGCCTCGATTCTGAAGTGCGACAAAGGCTAATTGATCTTTTCCTAGTCGAATACGCACGAATGATTTGGCATCGCCAGGCACGAACAAACCTGAGCCCGTTTGGAATGTGAAACTGCCACGACCATTTCCAAGCAGCACGCCACCGTTCGAAGCATCGTAGCGACCCATCGCGACTTCATTTCCAAAATTATTTCCTACATAAAGGATATCTAGATTCCCGTCTTGGTTAATATCTAAGATTTGCATCCCATTCAATGCAGATACTTGGGCTAACCGAGGTAATTCATGGGATTTAAACTTCCCATCCCCTAAATTCTCAATATATACCGAGGCATTTTCGGTCATTGAAATCTTAGTAGCTTTCGCTTTTTCTGAATCTAAGAAGAACTTTTCCTGTGAAACAGCACCAAACTCCTTGTAATACACGAAGCGCGCACGTGTCGCATTCAATTGTTTATGCGTATCATCTTTACCAAAAAGAGGAGCTGAAATAGCTGTTCCTGCTTGCGTTTGGAAATATACAAACGGAAAAACATCATATACCCCATTGGCATCCACATCACCATGCCAAACATCTACGGGTTGTTTTGATGTCGCACGTAACAAGGTATTTTTACCCATATTACCTGCAACAAAATCCATATCTCCATCCTGATCAAAGTCGGCCGTTGAAATCGACCCCCACAATCCGGTCAAATGCTCAACCCCTGTTTCGGTCAATTTTTTCAGGCGTCCTTTTTGATTTGCAAAGAACTGAATCGGAGCAAATTCACCCGCAACGACGATATCTGTCCAGCCATCTTGATTGAAATCCGTACACACAGCATCGCAAGCTAAACTCTCTTGAAGTAATTCTGGCGCCCACGACTTAGTCATGTCGGTGTACTTAATCAACCCAGGCTTTGAATCATTTCGCAATAATCGAGAAACAGTACCCATGGGATACTGAAATGCCACATTTCTTCCGCTGACATATAAATCCAGATCGCCATCGCGATCGAAATCTAGGGCCCGTACCGCTGCGTTACTTTCTGTAAAGGCAGGCAATGCGTTTGAACTCAGGGTAAAGTTACCTTTACCGTCATTCGTATAAATGACATCTTGGAAACTTGCGGCACCTACTTTACCCTCAGTACCACCCCGAGCAATATATAAATCTAGATCGCCATCGCGGTCCATATCGACCAATAATGAACCTAAATCCTCTCCTAATTTCAATTTATCTTCAGCTACACCTTCCAAGAAATTAGATTTGAAAGTGCCGTTAGTTTGTTGGAGATAGAAAATCCCTGAATAGAATTTGGCTCCACCCACGAAAATATCTTCCAATCCATCGCCATTCACATCACCCACGGATGCTCCTGGACCTAGTTGAGACATTTTAAATGGCGATAAACTCTGGTAATTAAAATCGATGAAGTCGTATTCTTTCGGGGTGTCCGTTAATAAGACTTGTGAAGAAATATCATCCAATAAAGGATCTGGTGTCTTCATAAGTGAAATAGCAGGCGTCTGCGCATCAGCAATAGATACGTTTAAAATCTGGTCAGACTTAGGTGCATTAATGACTTGCATGGAATCATTTGGCCAGATTATACGCAATTCTTTAACTTTTTGTTTCGTTCCTAAGCCAATATGTGCCACAGGTTCTACACTAGATAAGTAGCCCCGATAGGGTGAATTTTCATAGTAGAATAGGGTACCATCCGCAAATACCCCTTCGACGTGCGCACCCAATCCCTGTTTATTTTGACCTTTACCGGTAAACTTAACGCGTAAAAAGTGACTTTTGTCTGGGTTTTGCTCAACGGAATTATTGCGGTAGACAAAGGCTTTATCATTGATATTATTAACTACATAATCTAAGTCTCCATCGTTATCTAAATCACCGTAACTGGCTCCATTGGAAAATGAAGGCACTTGGATTCCCCAAGCGGCACTAACATCTTCAAATTGCAATCCGCCTTTATTCTTAAATGCATAATTATTAACCTTGATAACGGGCAACTGCTCTAATAAAACGGCATCCGAAGCGAGGCGTTGGGCATTTGCTCGGTAAGACATAAAATCTCGATCGGTGACATCACGCGGAAAGCCATTGGTAATCATCAAGTCCCGATAACCATCGTTATCAAAGTCGGCTAAAGATGGGCACCAGCTCCATTCCGTTTCAGATACACCAGCCATTAAACTAACTTCTTGAAACGGGATCGCAGAACCATCTGCCTTCTTGCCTGAATTTAGCTGCAAGGTATTGCGCATGTATTGATACGTATATCCATGCATGTCACTATTTTGATACGATTGATAGCTGTTTGGTGGCGCTAATTGCTTTTTACGCTCGTTGTCTTTAGGTAACATATCTAAGGCAACGATGTCTGCCAAACCGTCATTATTAACGTCAGCCACATCATTTCCCATCGCACTTAAGCTCGTATGTTTAAAATAGGTTTTTGCTTGATCGGTGAATGTACCATCGTGGTTATTGATGTATAAAATATCATCTGAAACATAGTCATTCGTCACGTAGATATCTGGCCAATTATCTTGATTGATATCACAAATATTGATACCTAAGCCATATCCTTCAATCGTGATACCTGCTTCCTTGGAAACATTTTTAAAAATGGGATGACTAGCTCCTGCCACATAATCATTCCGGTATAATCGGTCGGTATTTGGATAGGAACCATCAGTTACCTTGGGACGGTACAGGGAAGGAAATTGGTCAATAACATCAGTCAAAACATACAAGTCCAAATCACCATCACGATCATAATCAAAGAAGGCCGCGTGTTCACTATGACCAGCATCGTTGATGCCATATTCAGCAGCCATCTCTTTAAAACTCGGTTTCCCATCTTTAATTCCTTGATTCACGAAGAGCATGTTTTCGCGATCTTTAGCGGAAAGTTTCATGGTTGCAGATAAATAGATATCTAGTAAACCATCGCCATTGATATCGACGATAGAAACACCTGAACACCAGCGACCAGCCGTCTCAATGCCTGCCGACTTCGTAACGTCTTCAAATTTAAATTCTCCTTGATTTAAATACAGGGTACTCGGTGCTTGATTCCCTGCAAAAAACAGATCAAGTTTCCCATCTTGGTTGAAATCACCCATACCTACACCGCTACCATTGTAGAGGTATTCATACTTCAAAATATTCAATGTGTCATTCTCGGCAATTTGATTTGAAAAATGAATACCGGTATCCTCATCGGATAGCAGTTCAAACGTAGTTTTTGTTTTACAAGAAAATAAACAGATGGCGAACAAGAAAAAGAACGCAGATGCTTTTGTGTACATAGGGCAAATTTGAAAAACTAAAATTAAAAAAGGTGAGAACAAGTTCTCACCTTTTTTAAAAATAAACTTAATTGATAATCTATTTGATTGGATTTTGTGTTAACACATCCGCTCCTTGAATATCAATTTGTTGCTGTGGAATAGGTAAGAACTTGTCTTCCTCATTGTAAGCAGCACCACCGAACTTAGTTACTAACCACTTCGCCTCATACTTCAAGTATGCATTCAAAGTTCTGCTAGCAACATTCCAACGAACTAAGTCGAAGAAACGGTGACCTTCTGTAGCTAATTCCAACAAACGCTCCATACGAACAATACGACGTGCATTTGCTTGATCGCCTAAGGTAGTGTACGTAGAGATTGCATAGTTAGCTTCTGCTTTTCCACCTTTAGTTACGAAACCAGCAGGGTTAGCTGCACGGCTACGCACTTGGTTGATATAACCTAAAGCAGTCGCTAAGCTTCCACCTTCGATTTCAGCCTCAGCAGCCATCAACAATACGTCCGCAAAACGGATGATGTTGAAGTTCATTGTCGCATATCCACGAGTCCAAGAAGATCCATCAGTCAAAGTATTCTCTTGACGCTTGTAGTAGATGTATTTCTTAGGTGAATAAGGACCTGCATAAGGTTGAGCACGGATCCAGTTAGCTCCTGGATGCTCGATCCAGTCTAAGTATTGGATACCACGACGACCGATTGTATGGTCAATACGTGGATCTAATGGATCTGCATCTTCTGTAAATGCAGCAGCAGAGTTGATACCGAAGTCATTCTTAACTGCATTAGCCGCTAAGTTATAATCTGGAGTACCATCAGCTTGCTCGCCTAACAATGGTAAACCATTGCTTGTACGATATGCATTTGCCATCGAGAAAGATGGTTGGAAGAATCCGCAGCAGTTACCTGGACCGTCAGAACCTGTGTTGTATGGGTAGTTCAAATCATCGAAACCATTCGCGTTGTTCACGTTACCTGTGTTCATAGATGACTGAATTGCAAATATAGCTTCTTCGTTGTTGTCATTCTCCGCATTGAAGATTTCAGCAAACTTAGATACTAAACCATACTTCTTACCATTCGTTGTCTTACCGTTAGCAATAACGTTAGTAAACATTGAACGTGCATCTGCAAATTTATTTTGGTATAAGTATGCCTTACCTAAATAAGCACCTGCAGCCCACTTGTTCGCACGACCTGCAGCAGACGAAGTCTCTGGCAAGTTGTCAAAAGCAAATTTTAAGTCAGCTTCGATCTTACCCCAGAAATCTGGAGAGTTCTTCACTTTCTCAATTCCCTTACCGTAATCGATTGTTTCGTCTACGTAAGGTACTGAGTTAAACAAACGCTTCAATTCGAAGTAGAAGTGACCACGTAAGAATCTTGCCTCTGCAATTACACGAGTTTTATCTGAAGCAGACAACTCTTTTGACTCATTCGCCAATCTAATTGTTGCATTCGCACGTGCAATACCTTCGTATTTAGCAGCCCATGTTGAGTTTAAGTCACCATCCGTAGGATCTGTCTCATAACGTTGCATGGCATTGATGTTTGAGTAGTCACCTGGGTCAGTTCCCTTGTTACTCTCACCACCACGAATAGAACCCCAAACCCAGTTGTTTGCAGCAGCTAAACGAGAGAAGCCTTTACCTGCTAATTGTGCATAAGTACCAATTAGTGCTCCCTCTACACCAGCTCTTGAAGTTAATTGCGTTTGAGCTAAAGAGCCCGTTGGCAATACTTCCAAAAACTGATCCTTACAAGCGAACGTCAACATAAATGCTGACGCACTTACTAAACTTAAACGCTTTAAAATCTGATAATTTTTCATGTTCTTAATTTTTAAAATTGGCTTCTTAAATTAGAAATTCAAGTTAAGTGAAGCTACGAATGAACGCGTAACTGGGTAGTTACCTACGTCAATACCAAAGCTTGTATCAGCAGCACCACCAACACCTGGATCTAAACCTTTGTATTTAGTAAAGGTCAACAAGTTGTTAGCTGATAATGTTACTTTCGCTCCTTTAACACCAATCTTAGAGATAATGTTTTTAGGAACTTTGTAACCTAACGCGATATTTTGAAGACGGATATAATCGCCATCCTCTACGTACCAAGAGTTTTCTGCAGCAGAAGTAGAAATGTTAGATGCTGATTCCCAAATTGGAGCCTCGGCAGCGTTTCCTAAAGCTGGAGTCCAAGATTGCTTCGCGCGCTCTCCTTTTCCAGATCCTTCAAATGTTCCGTAGAAATCAGTAAACCACTTCGATTGGTTCCAGATTTTGTTTCCTGCAGATGCATATAAATACATATTCAAGTCAAAATCTTTGTATGTCAATCCTACGTTAACACCACCTGTGTATGTTGGCACTGGTGATCCTAAATATGTACGGTCAGATGGAGTAATTTTTCCATCACCGTCCATATCCGCATAACGGAAACGACCTACGCCAGCACCTGCTTGCGCTGGAGCTGAAGCAACCTCTTCTTTAGATGCAAAATAACCCATTACTTGATATCCGTAGAATGAAGACAATGAACGTCCTACTTCCATACGGATTGGTGTAATTCCACGGAATGCACCACCTACTAAATTCGTAATACCTGGAGCAAACGCAACGATCTCATTCTTTAAGAATGAATTGTTGAATGTCAAGTCGTATTTCAAATCTGCAGTGATGTTACCACGGTTGATAATTTGCATATCGATACCTTGGTTACGCATTTTTGCTACGTTAACTGAAGGTGCAGAAGCTGAAGGTCCAACAACCGCTGGAAGAGGTACGTTGAATAACAAATCCTCAGTATCTTTTCTCCAGATATCAAATACAACTTCCCACTTACCGTTTAACAATGTAGCATCGATACCGATGTTAGATGTAACAGCAGTTTCCCATTTCGCAGCAGGGTTACCGATACGAGAACGGAAGTATCCCTCATCAGCTCCAGAAGATTGACCTCCGATTGGATAGAATGAGTTTCCACGATCAGCAGCATATAATGAATACTGATTCGCAGGGTTTACGTTGTTTGAGTTACCCATTGTACCCCATCCACCACGGATTTTCAAATCTGTGATTGCAGGAATATCACGCATAAACTCTTCTGAAGTTACACGCCAAGCTGCTGAGAACGCAGGGAACACACCATAACGATTCAAAGAACCGAAACGTGAAGAACCGTCACGACGAACAACTCCAGTGAAGTAGTACTTCTCGTTGAAGTTATAATCTAACTTACCGAATAATGAATAGAAGTTTACACCTGAGAATAAGTTAGAGTTAACTACTGGTGATTGAACTGCATTCAATGTTACGAAATCTAAGTCCATAGAGAATGGATTGATACCTGAACCACTGATTGAACGACCACGTCCTGTATTCAATGACTCTAAACCACCCAATACTTTGATTCCGTGCTTTCTCCACTGATACTTGTAGTTAACAGTGTTAGTCAATACCCAAGCAAATGAATAACCTGAACCTTCAGAGAATGAGTTCGAAGCCTCTGGCTCTGAATCACCTAAGTAACGGTAGTTATAGTTTTTGAATGCTGAGTTATTGTATTGACCTCCTAAACTCGTACGAATTGTCAAGTCTTTGATTGGCTCATAATCAACATAGATGTTACCCACTGCATTTGCATTAAAGTTGTCATCATTTGAGTTGTTCAATACAATTTGACGAACTGGGTTACGTGGATTGTTAAATCCTGCTGCTTTCGTAGAAGCATAAGAACCGAACTCATCAAATACCGGGATGACAGTAGGCATACGGTAAGCAGACAAGATTACAGACTCATCACCTGCAACTCCTAAACCATTATTACCACCTGCTTGACCACGAACTGAACGGTAAGTAAACTGTAGGTTTTGACCTACTTTCACTTTTTTACCTAAGTTAAACTCAGAGTTAAAACGAACAGAGTAACGCTTGAAATCATTTTGAATCAAGATACCGTCTTGTTGCTGACCTGATAAACCTAAGTAGAAACGTCCTGTTTCAGTACCACCAGAGAAACCTAATGAGTGACGTTGCGTCATACCCAAACGAGTGATTTCATCATACCAGTTAGTACCTGCTTTGTTCGCTCTAATTAAGAATACGTTCTCAGGGTTAGCTGCACGAGCAGCTGCAATCGCAGAAACGTCAGCGTTATTTACACCGTTAGCACCATTTGCATGCAAATAAGTTGGCAATGTAGCTTGAGCTGAAGTACCGTATTGTGGGTGCGTGTATTGTGGAGCAGTTCCATTAGCCGCCGCATTGTTACGGTAAGCTACGTGTGTCCAATCTGCTTGCTCTTGAGGAGTCAACATTTTAGGAGCACCATTTACGTTTGGATCAGTTGCACCATACATACCATTGTATGTAATCTGAAGTGGTTTCTTTCCACCTTTAGTTCCTTGCTTTGTTGTGTAAACGATTACACCGTTCGCAGCACGAGCACCATAGATAGAAGCAGCCGCCGCATCTTTCAATACAGTTGTTGACTCAATATCATCTGGAGACAAGAAATCAGTAGAACCTACTGGAACTCCATCCACTACATATAGAGGCTCGTTACCACCAAAGGCACCGAAACCACGTACACGAATGATTGAGTTTGTTCCTGGCTGACCGTTTGTGATCAAGGTAACCCCTGCCACACGACCTTGCAACATCTGCTCAACGTTACCCGTTGGTGCAATTTGCAAATCGGCCGCCTTAACGATCGAAGCAGCTGCTGTAGACTCTTTCTTGTTAGTTACTGAGTAACCTGTTACGATTACTTCGCTTAATTGACTAACATCTTCATCTAAAACTACTGAGATAGAAGATTGAGAACCTACGTTAACTGTTTTTGTTTTGTAACCTACTGCAGAAATGCTCAATACTGCATTTCCTGATTTAACCGTCACACTAAATGCACCATTTGCATCTGTTGTTGCACCAGTTGTTGTTCCTTTAACAGCAACACTTACTCCTGGAATTCCCTGAGCATCTGTATCCGTCACTTTACCTGATACCTTGCGATCTTGCGCAAATGACGAAAAACTCCCTAGCATCACAATCGCGAGCAATAAGAAGCTTCGAAGACTTTGGTAAAAATTGTTTTTCATAATACGTTTTAATTAGTTTTCTAAATAAGATTAATTGGGGTGATAAAATTGTTTTTTACTTCAATAGTGGGTCTCCTTTCTTTTTAAGTTAAGCACATACAGGTTTATAAAATTTTCTTTTAAAAATACAATAAATAGGTTTAGAGGTTATTGTATTCATTTATCGGAATGATACAATTAGCTCACTGTGCTATGCTATTCCAATGAACCAAAGATGTAAAATGCCAATTAATCCTGCAAACATTTTGTTGATATTTTTTAACTTTTTGCATTAAAAATGGCAATTAACGACTATTCAACTGTTAAAACGCTACTTATTTATCTGAAAAATACATTAAATAGAGAGAAAATAGGAAAATTTGGACAGCACACAGGCAGTTTATTTGCCGGAACAGTCCAATTTTTGAGTCATGTAAACGTTTGCAAAAGAAATTAGGCCAACAACCAATAGTACAAAAACACAAATTCATCATTAATGCCTAATTTTGGTCAATGACAAAATTCGAACCCAAAAACATCTTGCCTAGCCTACCAGAAGAACCTGGAGTGTACCGCTATTTCGATGCGTTCGAAACCATTATATATATAGGGAAAGCTAAAAATCTAAAAAACCGGGTTAGTAGCTATTTCACGAATCTCCAGAATCACAATACCAAAACACGAAAATTAGTCCAGCAGATTTGTCGGCTCGAATTCACCATCGTGCATTCTGAATTTGATGCGCTGCTATTGGAGAATACGCTCATCAAGCAATTTCAACCCAAATACAACATCCTGCTTCGGGACGATAAAACTTATCCGTTTATCTGTTTGACCAAAGAGCCATTCCCACGCTTAATCACTTCTCGCCGCATTGATCATACGATCGGTACATTTTTTGGACCGTTTGCTAATCCCAAAGCGATGAACGGGTTGCTGGAAATGATTCATCAATTA